>JALYXI010000079.1 GCA_030947245.1 Acidobacteriota bacterium | reverse complement strand
CAACCGCTTCACCAGTTCGTTATAGCGGGGCCGTTCCGCTGGGCTAATCGCCTTGAGGTTGCACGCCAGTGGCACGGGTAGTGTCAAGAGTTTTGTGTAAACGCGATTCCTTCTTCATTGAAGGTTTTGACTTCTAGCGCCCGTGCTCATTCTCCGTGCGGTATCTTAACTTCCATGTAGACACCGGGCGTGGCAGCATTCACGGCAAGTACGTGCGTTGAACGTGCGGACGAAGGTCTGGCCCTTGCTGCCGGCCGAGAACGACAACCGCAATTTTGCGACCTGTAAGATTTTGCTGATAGCGCATGTTCTTATCTGTTGTCAGCAACACGTGAAACCCGTCATCTTCCGCAACGGTCAATAAGTCTCCATTTCGGAGCCTGTCCCATCCCTGCTGCGCTGCTGTACGGGCGGAATGACCTTCCAGATATGCACGAATCGGGACAGGCGTTGCCTGATCGAAAAGAACGCGCATCAGTGCGTATTAACGGGCTCTCTATCAAGGCTGCTGACCGCGAACTTGATGACTGCTTTAACCTGTTCGCGGTTCAGACCGTCGAACCATTCCATAATGTCGTCGATGTTAGCGCCGGCTTCGAGATTTTCGAAGATGGCGGATACCGGCATTCGCGTGCCCTTCAAGACCCACGCGCCGCTTACCTTGCCGGGAACGCTTTCAACAGCGGTACATTGTGACCAGTCCAGTGACGCCATTTACTGAGAACCTCTTCTTCAAGCGTAGAACATGTAGGTTTCTTTTATGGCGTGCTCAATCCATAAACTCCCGTGCATATCCGCTCAATAGGTACGTGGTTGCCGTATTGGAGATCGCCCTTTATCGTGAACCATAGAGTCTTACGATTTTGACAAAAGAGCATTTCTGTGATGTAAAGGATCGCGGCAGAATGAAAATAATCCTGGTTCTCTTCCTCTCGGCTGCGGCGGCCCGGTCCGCGGCGCCGTTCGACCTTGCGGCGCACGGCGTCGGCTCTGTCGCCGTCACCTCCACTCAGGATTCCGTTCTTGTCCAGTGGAAGGATCAGACAGGCCGGCCATGCAGCGCGCAATTTTCGCTCGATCCCGCAAAGCCGCTGATTACGTCGGTGGCAGTCGCGGGGAAAGAGATCATCAGCCGCGCGCAGCCGGTCTATCGAGCCTCCACAGGAAAACGGCGCGGCGGCTTCGACCAGTTCTTCGATTTTCCGCCAAGCCATCCTGAGGGCACGCGTAGTTTTCTCGGCGACTTCAAAATGACGGCCGCACACGCGAAGTTCGAGGGCGACCGGCTGGACCTCTCCTTCGACGGCCTGACGCTCGGCATCTTTCACGGAAGTATTCACTACTTCATCTTTCCCGGGAGCACGCTGATACAGCAGCGCGCCATTGTCAGCACGAACGAACCGGACACAGCGTACTTCTACGACGCGGGCCTGCGGATGACGGTGGATGAGGATCGCCGCGCGGGAGGAACGATGGAGACGAAGGTCCATTACTACGATACGTCGGGAAAGCTGCAATCCACGCTCTCTCCGCACGCCTCGGAGTGGAATCCGGTAGCGGTCCGGTACCGCGCCATGGCGACCGATACGGGGGCGGGGAGCGTAGCGGTTTTTCCGCCGCCGCACCGGTACTTTATGGCGCGCGACTACACCAGCAACATGGGGTACTTGTGGCACTTCGCATGGAGGGGCGCGGTGTCGCTCGGAATCCGGCAATTGCCGGACGACAACTCGCCGTATTATCCGTGGATGAACGCGCCGCCAGGGACACAGCAGGAGCTTGACCTCTTCATTCTGGTGAACGATCGCCCCGCAGCCGCTACGCTCGACGCGGTTCTTCCCTACACGCACCGCGACCGGTATGTGCCCCTCAGCGGATACACAACATTCGCGCCGCACTGGCACTACGCCTATACGGTGCAGGCGATGGAACATGGCAATAGCTGGACGCCGCCGTTCAAACCCGTCCTGGAGGGGATGGGAGTCAATATCGCGATGATCATGGACTTCCATGGGGACGGGCACCCGGCTGACACCGGCGAGATCCGGCTGAAAGAACTGAAGGCGTATTTCGACGCTTGCCGCGCGCAATCCAACTCCAAATTCCTTCTGATTCCGAGCGAAGAGATGAACACCTATCTGGGAGGCCATTGGGGAATCGTATTTCCGAAACCGGTTTACTGGTTCATGAAACGAAAGCCGGGCGAGCCGTTCGAAACGAAGGACCCGAAGTATGGAACGGTGTACCACGTAGGCGATGAGAAGGACGCGATCGCGCTGCTGCGCGCGGAGAACGGCTACATGTACCAAACGCATCCGCGCACGAAAGGATCGACCGGTTTCCCCGACCGCATCAAGGACAGCGAGCAATTGCACGGAGCATTCCACCTGGGCGCCGGTTGGAAGGCGATGAATACAGATCTTTCCTCCCCGCGCATGGGCGACCGCGGATTTAATACTGTGGACGACATGAATAATTGGGGACTGCACAAACGGCTGATCGGCGAAGTGGACGTATTCCAACTGGATTCGACGCACGAGCTGTACGGCCATATGAACGTGAATTATCTGCATCTGCCGTCCACCCCGGATTCCGCTCATTGGGGTGATGCTCTGGCGGTGCTGGCGCGAGGCGATTACTTCACGACCACGGGAGAAGTGATGCTGCCCAGCGCGAGTCTGAGTGGAAACAGCGACAGGATCACGGCGAAGGCGGACGTGCGCTGGACGTTCCCGTTACGGATCGCGGAGATTGTCTGGGGAGATGGCCGCGAGACGCACCGCGAAACGATTCCGCTCTCGACAACGGGGGAGTTCGGGGAGAAGGAGTTTACGTGGGCGGCGGGCGCGCCCGGATGGAAATGGGCGCGGCTCGCCATTTGGGATATTGCGGGAAACGGCGCATTCACCACCCCGATTTGGAGAAATTGAAATGCGTAGAATCACTTTGCTGGCACTGGTAAGCGCGGCCGCCGCATACGCGCAGAATGTAGTAGCCCTCGATGGATACCACAACAACGAATCGAAGATGCCGGACCACTATCAGTGGGACGGCGTACGGCCGGGTGGGTTTTCGGAACTTGGGGTCGTGTTACGGGGCTTAGGCGCGGAGCTTCGCACGGTCCGCGCCCGCATCACCCCCGCGGCGCTACAGGGCGTGAAGGTGTTCATCATCGTGGATCCGGACACGCCGGCGGAGACCGCCGATCCGAAGTACATTATGCCGGAAGAAATAGCCGCGCTCGATCAATGGGTGCGCGCGGGCGGCCGGCTGGTTCTGCTGGGCAACGATAAGGGCAATGCGGAGTTCGAGCACTTCAACCAGCTTGCGAAGCGCTTCGGAATCGAGTTTCTGGAGGAGACGTATCCCAAGGTGAAGGGCAAGGGCTTCCTGGTGGCAAAGGGCGAAGGCCCGATATTCCAGGACGCTCCCGAAGCCTATCTGGTGGAGGTGGCTCCCCTAAAAGTCAGTGGGGACGTGAAGGTGCTTTTGGCGGACCATGGCACGCCGATCATGGCGCTGGCGCAAGCGGGAAAGGGCGAGGTCTTCGCGCTCGGGGACCCCTGGCTTTACAACGAATACATCGACCACAAGAATAATCGCGCAATCGCAACAAATCTTTTTCGCGGGCTGTTGAGGTAAGCACATGAATCACGGCGATCCGGTCCTTATTCCTCTTCGGACTTGTTACCGATCCGCAGGGCGGCCGCAACGTTGTTCTTGAATGACTCAACCGCCCCATAGCGCGGCGGCGCTGCTTGCCTGTCTCGCCATAGTCGCCGGCATTTGGGACCTGCGTACCCGCCGCATCCCGAATTGGCTTACGCTCTCCGGAGTGATTGCAGGTTTGGCCATCCACACCTTTCTATTCGGACTTAGCGGTTTATGGCACTCCTGTTCCGGCATGCTGCTGGCATTCAGTGTTTACCTGGCGCTGTATCTGCTTCGCGCCATGGGAGCCGGCGATGTGAAGTTAATGGCCGCCGTTGGCTCACTGGTCGGGCCCGCAAACTGGTTTGCCATTTTCCTTCTCTCCGCCACGGTGGGTGGCCTCGCCGCTTTCGGTCTGATTCTCCGGCGCAAGCGGGTGCGCAAGACTTTTGGCAATGCCGCATTCATCATTGGTGAAATGATGCGCATGCGTCCCGCCTACCTGGAGCGCGAAGAACTTGACGTGAACAGTTCCTCCGCGGTCACTCTTCCCCATGGCACGGTGATCGCGGTTGCATGCGCTCTCTTTCTGTTCTGGTCTTCGCGAGGAGTCTTCTAGACCTACCCGCGATTTGTTACTGCAAAGGACCGAAGGGCTGAACGGTGAAGAAAGCGCCGGAATCGTCAAAGATGAAGCCGACAGCCGGAATCCCGCTATCGGCCTGCACATCCACCTGACCCACTTGGCCCTGAGTGCACGGCAGCGCATCACTGAGAATGAACGCCCTGTGCTGGCCGGCCGAAAGATCCAATGTATTCCGGCATGTTGGATTTCCGTTCGTGTCATGCGCTGTCAAAAAGACGCGTTGCGAGAAGTTTTGCGGATTCACCAAGGCCAGCGAAGTGGTTTCCCCAAACGAATCCAGGAAGGGTAGCGAGAAACGGCTCTGGTTCACATTGCTGACAGGAATCGCCGCGCGGAACTGGGGCCGATTGGGGACCACCTGGGTAATGGTGGTATTCACAGCGATGGAAAGAGCCGGGGTGGCAGTGACGGTGGCCCAGCCGGTCTTCAAGTTCGCGCTTGTGGTGAAACCGAAAGAAATGCCGCGCGGGCCAATATCGCCTTCGATTCCGCTGGAAGCGCCGGTGGGATTGCCTGCCTCATCGGTTAGCGCGAGTTGCATGGAATTGCCGTTGTCATCGTAGAAGCGAATCGCGACGTGAGCCGTTTGCGAGGTGATATTCATGGCATAAAAGTACGTGAAGAATGTCCCGCCGCCGGATGCGACGTGCGGGATGATGGTGTCGCCCGGCAGCACAAACGCCTTCGGACGGGACGAGCCGATGGCCGCGCTGGAGAGTGGACTCAAGAGTCTATTCCCGGCATGCACCGGCGCGGTTTGCGCGGGCGCGTTTAAAGAAAAGAAGCAGACAGCCATCAATGACAGTAACGGCCTGATCATAAGTACGGAAGCTTACGGCAATCCTCAGGCCAAACGCACACGATAGAGTGAAACTGTGCGGGCTCTTCTTATCCTTATCGCGGCCTTTCCGTTGCCGGCTCAGCAGGCGGTCACGGAGCAGGACGCCACCAAAGCAATCGACGCCATTTCCGGGTACGCCGCGCGGCTCCAGCCCATCATGGAACAGGTCAAGCCGAAAGAATGGATGGAGAAGGGCGCGCCGGATACGTATATCGCGCAATGGAACTCGGGGATGGCTCAACTGCAGGGACTGTCCGCCGTAGCAATGGCTCTCGCTCCGCACCCGGACCGCCTGCAGGACTTGTTGCCGGTTCTGTTCCGCATTCAGATGCTTGAGATCACCGCGGGTTCTCTCGGAGAAGGGCTGCGCCGGTACCAGAATCCGGCGCTTGCGGAACTGCTCAGCGGCACTCTGGCGGAAAGCACGCCGTCCCGCGAAACACTGCAGCGGTATGCCATTGAACTGGCAGCGGAGAAAGACAAAGAATTTCAGTTGGTGGACCAGGAAGCCCAGCGCTGCCGCGGCAGCCTGACCCGGGAAGCTCCCCGGCGCGCGCCGCGTTCTTCCGCACCCAAGTAGAATGAAAGAGAAATGCCGTTCTCGTGCAGCATCTGCGAAGAAGAATCCACGCGCATCTGCGTAAGCTGCACCAAAGACACCTGCCGCAATCACCTATGCGAGAAGTGCCTGAGCTGCAGTGATTGTTGCGATTGTGAAGTACCGCTGGAGGAAAAAGCGATGGTTCGTCAGAGAAGAGAATATGCGCTACCGCCGGAACCTTCGCCCATGCCTCACCCGGGGCCCGATCCCGACCCTGCTCCGGAACCTGAACCCATCCGCACGTAAGCCGCATTGATCTGTTTTCGGGCGAATTCATAATCCCTGGCGATGGCCGCCAGTTCGTCTTTGGGCGCGTACTCAATTCTGAGGGAGAGGGGCCCGGCAAAACCCGCCTGGGCCAACATGCCGAAAAAGTGCGGCCAATCCACCACGCCCTCGCCCAACGGGCACGGCGCCGCTTTGGATTCGCCCGATTTCGTGAGCTGAAAATCTTTCACCGCAACGGCCTTCAACCGCGGCAGCAACGGGAGCAGCGCCTCTTCCCAACGCGCGCGCCCGTGGATGGGGTCGAAGAAGGCCCCGGCCCACTTCGGGTCCAATGGGGCCAGCGCTTGCGCGACGTCCCACGGCGCTTCCCCCGCGTTTTCGCCTGTGTAATTGTGCAGCGCCATGGCGATGCCGTAGCGCGATCCGATAGAAACCAGGCCCGCAATGTCCCGCCGGTAATTCACGTTTTCCGGCATCCAGTTGCCCGTGCGGAAAAGAGGAATTTGTGTCCGCCCGGAGATGGCGAGCACCGCCAGCGCACCGGGGTCCATCGGGGAGGTGAGGGCCGTCGTGATCAGCGGGCATTCCAGCCCCGCTCCGCGCACGCTCTCAAACGCGCGCACCAAGTCCACGCTGGAAAGGCGGGGCTCGACGTGCCCTCCCGGACGAATGGTCAGGTCAACGCCGTCGAACCCGATCTGTTTCACAATCTCGCCCAGATCCGTGTAAGTGATCCGGCTGAGGATTTGAGAAAAGAGGCAAAGCGAAGGCAGCGCGGGGGCGGCCCGTAGTTTGAGAGCGGCCGCTCCGCTCAATAACGCCACTGCTTCGCGCCGCGTCACTTAAACTTGCTTTGCGGCCAGTGGGCCGATCCCCGGCAGGACCACTTTCTCATTCTGGAACGCCTTGAAGGCCAGAAAGACGATCAGAATGAATTCGGCCAAATGCAGCAGCTTGTACACCGTCCAGCCGAAGTCGATCTGTCCACCGAGCGCAATCGCAATCACCTCATTGATCACTACCAGCGCCACTGTCAGAAACAACGATTGTATTGCGTTGAAGCGTACCTGCCCTTCGCGTTTATAAGGATCGACGACCAGGAAGATGATGGGGCAGATGACCGGGATAATGTAGCAGAGCGCACCCGCTATATTCATCGGAAGCCCCGCCGCGGTCAAGACCGGGGGAGCGGCAGATCCGCTTGCCGTCCCGGAGGTGGCCCCCGGCGAAACCGCCGCACCGCATTTCTGGCAGAACTTCCCTTCGGTCTCCGCGCCGCAATTCGGACAAAACATCAATGGTCACTCCTTGGCCTACTACTATAAAGCGAACTAAGCCGCCGCGTGACGTCCAGCGAAACCGATCGCTCGCAAAGCCGCGAAGATCTCGCTAGTGGCCAAACTGCGGTTCAGGGTATAAAAGTGAATTCCCGGCGCACCGCCCATCAGCAGCTCGATACATTGAGAAGTGGCATGGGCCACCCCCAGGTGCTGCACGGCGCGCTGATCGTCCCGCCGCCGGTTCAACTCCGCCGCCAATTTAAACGGAAGCGTTGCGCCGCAACTTACCGTGAACCGTTCCGTCTGGGAAGCGTTCGTGATCGGCATTATCCCGGGGACGATCGGCACTGTGATCCCGCACGCCCGCGCGCGTTCGACAAACTCAAAGTACACGCGATTGTCGAAGAAAAGCTGGGTGGTGATGAAATCGAGCCCGGCATCCACCTTGCGCTTCAAGTGATCCAGGTCGACCGCGGGGTTGGGACACTCGACATGCCTTTCCGGATAACCCGCGCCACCGACGCAGACGCGCTCGCCGTACTCTTCCCTGATGAATGCCACGAGTTCGGATGCGTACCGGAACCCACCCTCCACGGCCTGAAAAGCCGTTTCCCCTTTTGGGGGGTCGCCGCGCAACGCCAGGATATTTTCCACGCCGTTGGAGGTCAAGCGGTCTAGAACCTGCCGCAACTCCTGGCGCGTAGAACCGACACAGGTGAGATGCGCCATGGCTTCAATGCCGGTTTCGCGCTTAATCCGGGAAACGATGTCGATGGTCTTCTCGCGAGTGGAACCGCCAGCCCCGTAAGTAACAGTTACAAAGGTGGGCTCCAGGACGCTGAGCTCGGCGATTGTTTTTTCAAGCTGCGCCGCGGCTTCCTCGTTCTTCGGAGGGAAGAACTCGAAAGAAAAAGAAGGCTTGCCCGCTGCAAGCAACTCCCGAATCTGCATCTGTCCTATTGTACGGTGCGCGCGATCTGAAAGCGCTTACCGCATTTACCGCGGACGCCGTTTACAAGCTGGTACACCAGACGCCTGAAGGGAGCTATGCTCAGGTGCGATGCGCATGATGAAAAGGACATTCATTGCTCTCCTGGTTATTGCTCTAGCCACGGCTAATCACCTGGAGGCGGCTCCTCCGGTTCGGGAATCGCTGGCCAAATGGTCTCACGGCAAGAGGATCGAGATCGTTCTCAACAATGGAGAAAGACTCGTTGGCCGACTTGGCGCCGTGCAATTCGATTCGTTTGGCTTAGATCCGGATAAGAAATTGGGAACCGCACGTATTCTGCGATTTGACGAGGTGCGATCGGTTTCGACGAAGATGACGAAAGCTGAAAAATGGGGTATCGCCGCCGCTGTTTACGCTGCGCTAGTCATTATTGGACTTGTGCTTTAATAATGGCCGCTTGCGAATTCCCGATTTCCTGAGAACGCCGGGAGGAGGACATGCGAATGCAGGAACACGTTTTGCGTGGCCTTTACGTTCCTGCCGCAGATTCCGGTACCTGCTCAATCGCCGATTTCAAGCGCAACCCGTCATCTCGGTAGCGGACTTGCGAACAGTCCCGGCGGTTCCTCAGAATTCCAGCATTTTTACGTCGCCGGCGACTTTGCCTTGGTGCTCCGCCGGGATGTACTCCACCGCAATCGGAAACGCCTTTTGCGGGCCGCAGATGAAATCGAACGTTACATCGGAGTTGTGTTTCAGCAGGACCATCTCGGGCTTCGGGATGGCGAAGGTCATGAGCTTTCCGCTGGAGAGGATCGTGAACTGCAGGCCGCCTTCGCAGCCGACCTCCTTGGCGGTGCCTTCCGCGCGCAGCACCTTCTGTCCGGGCGCGATGAATGGATTGACAGGCCCGGTTGGCGATGGGGGAGCAAATATTGCGTTCGCGGCGGGCGCGCGGGCGAGGTGGGGGCGTCCTTCCGCCTGCTCGCGGTTGAAAACTTCGCGGTTTCTCTCATCGTGCTGCTTGTTCTGAGCCCGCGCATCAAGGTAGCGGAGCAGGCTTTCGGTTTGCTCCTTCTCGCCATCGGCACGGTCCCATTTCTTAGCTGCTTCGGCTTGCTTGCGGGCTTCGGGGAAGTCGCCGGTCTGGGCGTAGGCGTAGGCGAGCGCGTTGAAGTAGCGGCCGGCGCGGACGGGATCGATGCGCTGAATCCGCTTCAGGTCCGCGATGGCGTCGGGGTACTTGCCGGCCTTGAGTTCGGCCATACCGAGTTCGAGACGGGCATCGGTGTAGTCTGGCTTGAGTTCCAACGCGCGGTGCAGCGCGGCGGCGGCCTTGGCGTCTGCGTCGCCGTGCTGCAGTTCGAGCATGGCCAGATCGAAGCAGAGCTGGGGATCCTTGCTGCCGGCCGCGAAAGCTTTCTCGAACTGCGTGCGGGCCATTTCAGTGTCCTGCTTCTGCCAGGCGAGATAGCCGAGGGATTGCGGGATCTCGGGCCGATCGGGATTCCGCGCCGCCAAGGCTTCGTAACCGGCCCTGGCGCGATCCGGTTTGTTGATCGCGGCAAAGAGGTCGGCTGACATCAGAGCTGAGTCGAAGCCGGTGGCCTGGTCCACGGTGGCCTCTTCTTCTGACTTGCTCAGCTTCGCATCGAAGACTGCGCCATAGAGCCGGTTACCGCGCAGATACTGCTGCAAATCGGCGAAGACCTCCGCGCCGGTTTTGCCGAAAGCAGTTTGGCAGGCATCATTGGTGCTCGCGCCGGAGTTCAGAGCCAACAGGAACTTATTGAAGTTTTTGGAGTAGCCCGGACTGAGGTAAAGCATGTGGGTGAGTGCCCAGCTTTCGGCGTAGAAAATGCTAGCGCGGTCTTTCTCGTTGTAGGCAGGCGAGTCGCGGCCTACGGAAGTCAGGGCATCGAAGGGCATCCATTTCTGCTGCAGAAGGACCTGCACCCGCCCGGGCATAAGGTCGCCGATCATGGACTTTTTGCCGATAGGCTTCAGGGTGGAGTAAACGTCGGCCCAGCCTTCATTGAGCCAGACGGGGAGCTTGATACCGCTGTTTTGCACGACGAGATGCATGTATTCGTGGATGGCGATGGGCAGGTGTTCGGGGTCGAGGTCGCCCAGGACGATGTAATCGCGATAACGCCCTTTGGTGTAGAACGCGGCGGCAATGGAGTTCATGCGATAGAGTTCGTACTGCCTGGCGTTTTTGAAGGCGACGATGCGGACGGGAAACTCGGTGACCCCGCGAAGAGGGGAGGCCTGGACAAAAAAGCTGCGGACCTCCTCGAAGTAGAGGATCACTTCTCGGGCGCGCTTTTCGCCGCCGGTTGTGTACATCTCGAAGTGCGGAGTGGTGAGGTGGAGCCACTGATCCTGTGCGGCGGAGGCGGGGAATAGGAAGCCGAGATAGAGAAATGCCAAAAGCCGCATTGGAGTGTATCGTATAACACGTTCTGTGCCGGTGATGTTCCACCTCCGCCCACGCGGGGGAACGCGGTTGTGCTGACCTTTCAAAATTCGCTCGTTTGGCGGTTCAGTGCATGATAGAGTTTCTACCGATGAAACTCAGAACCGCTGCTCTTTTTATCCTCGGCGCCGTGGGCATTTCCAGTGCGTTCGGCCAGGACCGGCGCGAAATCGATCGAAAGCGGGTGGAGTGGTTCAACCAAGTGCGCGCATACCCCCGGAAGGCAGTGCCTCCGGGCAGCCGTCTCGAGGCATTGAAGCAACGCGAGAGTATGCGGCCGCGCGGTGCGCAGGCAGCCAAAGCCGAAGGGGTAAGAGCGGCTGTGGGCGCTCCGGACACGTGGACCCTGATCGGTCCGCGATCTGAAACCGTACTGCTCACGCCGCCCTACGGACCTCCTGTTGCGGCGGGCCGTGTCTCCGCGCTTGCCGTAGATCCGCGTAATTCGGATGTGGCGTACCTGGGAGGCGCCTCGGGCGGTGTCTGGAAGACTGCGGATGGAGGACGGAACTGGACTCCGCTTACCGATAACCAGCCGTCACTCGCTGTGGGATCGATCGCGATTGCCCCGTCGAATCCAGACGTCATCTATGTCGGAACCGGTGAGCAAAACTTCTCGGGCGATTCCTACTACGGCGCCGGCGTCTTGAAATCCTCCGACGCCGGAGTAACGTGGACGCAGATGCCCGGTGCGTTCGTCGGGCCATTCAGCGGCACCTTTTCCGGGGGAGGATACAGGCTGGGCGCGATTGCTGTTCACCCGGCAAACGAGAATATCGTCCTCACCGGAGGAAGCCGCGAAACTCCAGGGGCGTCCGGGATCTTCCGTTCGATAGACGGAGGAACAACCTGGTCTTCGGTCCTTACAGGCTCCGCGGGCACGGAGATCGTCTTCGACCCGACAGATGGAAACGTGGCGTATGCAGCTCTCGGCCGAGGTACGGGGGATTTGAAGTATGGTATCTATAAATCCCTCGACGCGGGCGCCACTTGGACCGCGTTCAATGGGGCAGGAGTCAATTCGCTGCCTGTTACCGGCGGTGGACGAATCGCGATGGCGATTTCTCCTTCCAGTCCGAATGTTTTGTATGTGTCCATGGCGGCCAACAACGGGCTGCTCCGCGGTGTGTTTAAGACAGTGGATGGAGCCCGGAATTGGGCGCCGCTTCTGAGCGCCCCGGATTACTGCGCCCCGCAATGTGGTTATGACAATGTGATTCGGGTGCACCCGAAGTCACCCAATGTGGTAGTTGCGGCGGGTGACGCTTTCGGCTTGTTTCAAAGTTCCGGCATCTACCGAACGCTGAACGGTGGCAACACCTGGGTCTCCATCTTTTTGGGGGCTAATGGCATCGCGCCCCACAGCGATCACCACGCACTTGCATTTTCAGGAACCGGTGACAGGCTTTACGCCGGCAATGATGGCGGGGTGTATAGCACTGACGACGTAAGCCAAGGGCCAGTGAGCTGGAACAATCTGAACGACACTCTGGCGATCACGTCCATGTCTTCCGGTTTCGCGATCGACCCGGTCAATCCCAAGTTGACGTACGCCGGAACCCAAGACAACGGCACCCTGAAGTACACGGGCAATCTCCAGTGGGACCAAGTCTTCGGCGGCGACGGTGAACAAGCCCAAGTTGATTTCGCGCGTGCGGCAGTCGTCTATGTCACAACTCCGGGCTCGAGCATCTTTAAGATCACCGACCAAGGGAATTTCCAAGATTACGTACGGGTTGTCAATGGAATTGACCGAGCGGATCGCGTCGGATTCACAGGGGCTTTCACGATAGATCCTTCGAATCCGGATCGTCTGTATTTCGGGACCTACCGTGTCTATCAGACTACTGACGGCGCGGGCTTATGGAAAGCAATCTCACCCGATTTGACCGTGCCCAGCCAGACTGCGGTTGTGACCGCGGTCGCCGTGGCGCCCAGTAACTCCAACGTGGTCTATGCCGGAACCAGCAACCAGCACGTCCAGGTCACAACCAACGCTCTTGACGGAACCCGGGCGGCATGGGACGACCGCAGCAATGGATTACCTAATCGCAGCGTGAGTTCCATCTCCGTTGACCCGATTCAGCCGATGACGGCGTATGCCACATTCTCAGGATTCTCCGGATTCGGTGGCGACACTCAGGGACATGTATTCAAGACGCTGGACGGCGGCGTGACTTGGACTGATGTTAGCGGCAACATGCCGAACATTCCCGCTAACGACCTCGTTATCGATCCGGATGTTGCCGGGACCCTGTATCTAGGGACCGATATCGGCGTATTCCGCACCACCGATGGCGGCGAAACCTGGTCCGTGCTGTCGAGCGGATTCCCGAATACCGTGGTGTCCGGGTTGAAACTGCACCGTCCCTCTCGCACCTTGCGAGCTGCCACGCACGGGCGCAGCATGTGGGACCTTAGGCTGCCGCTTTCCACGCCTTCGCTTGCGCCCACCGTAACGTCAGCAAGTCCGAACACCATCAATTCGGGCGGGCCTAACTTCACAATTACTTTAACGGGTACTAACTTTCTACCCACCTCCAGCATCCGATTCAACGGTGTCGATCTCCGTACCACATTCGTCAGCAGCACCCAGCTCCAAGCGGTGATTCCGGCTTCTAACACTTCTCTGGCCGGGCGGGCCGTTGTTTACGTTTTCAACCCGGTGGCGGGTGGTGGCAATTCGAATCCCATCAATTTGGTAGTGGGCCCGGCACCCGTCCTGGTCTCGGCAGGAGTGGTGAACAGCGCCAACCCGCTTGGCGGATCGGTGCTTGTTCCGGGAAGCATCGCGACAATCTTCGGGGCCAATCTGGCCGCCCAAACCGAGGCTGCCGGCGCCGCGCCTTTGCCGGCGACGTTGGGAGGAATCAAGGTAGAGTTAAGCGGCTTTGGCCCCGTACCACTGTTGTTCGTCTCTCCCAATCAGATCAACTTCCAGGCGCCTTGGTTTATTGGCGGGTTCGTCGATGCCACGCTAACCGTGTCCAATGGGGGCCTGACCAGCAGCGCCGTAACGGTGAAAACCGCTAATTTCGCGCCTGGAATTTACACGATCAATGGCCAAGGAAGCGGTCAGGGAGCCGTCTTGATCTCGGGGTCCGGAGGAACTGTGGCTGCTCCCGCGGGCTTTGGAGCTAGTTCACGCCCGGTTAAGAAGGGAGAGTACATAGAGATCTACGCAACCGGACTGGGCGATGTCACCAACAACCCGCCTACGGGCGGCGTGTCACCACCTGTTCCGCTGTCCATCACCCGAACTCCGATTGTGACTGTGGGCGGAGTTCAGGCCCGAGTTGTTTTCTCCGGCTTAACGCCAGGGGCGGTAGGGTTGTTCCAGGTGAATTTGCAGGTACCGGCCGATGTGCCCTCCGGGCGTGCTATTCCCGTGACAATTGCAATCGGCGGCGTTGTTTCGAACACCGTCACGATCGCAGTCGAGTAAAGAGAGGACGATCAGCTTTTCTATCCCATATTGATTACTTTCGATGGCAGGCCCCGTCGACGCGTTGCTAACTCGCCCCAAGAGGATAGCGGGAAGCGGCGTGAAGCCATGCGCCGTTTTGCCGAACCTTGTCGAGAAGGGTGCGGGTGAGGGGCTCGCGGCGCTCGAAGAGGCGGTAGCCTTCGCGGGGGCGAAGGTAGCCTTTGGCGGACTCGGGGACTTCGGTCAAGTTGGCGTAACGGCTGCGATTGTCGAGCAGGGCTTTCACCAGGAACGGCATCACTGTGGAGTAATCGGCCTGCATACTTTCGGTCGATTGCCGGTAGGTGTCCTTATCCACCTTGCCCCAGGTGACGGCCTCGGCGGGAGGACAGGAGGAGAGAGAGCCGTCGGTTACCGGGGCGGAGACGATCTGGACGTCGAATTCGTAGCCGCGCACATCCGGAATGCCGAGTATCTGGCCGAGGGCGGGTTCGGGCTGGAGGTTGAAGTTCTTCGGCACGCCGCCGCCCAGAATGAGGGTGGCGAGTGAGTGGACGGGATTTTCGAACAGTCCCCAGTGGTGATAGGCGCAGGCTTCGAAGACTTCGGCATGAAGGTCCAAATCGAAGCCGTACGCAGGGATGAGGCCGGCTTCACGCATGGCCCAAAGCTTCATGGAGTTGAGGAAGACGCTGCCGTCCGAAGGCGCGCCGACGAAGATGGGGATGGCGAGCTTGCGGCAGGTGGATAATAAGCCGGGCTTGACCGCGTTGCGGGCTTCCTGGGCGGCGAAGTAGCTCCCCAGCAGGTATCGCAACTCCGTGCCGGTCATCTTCTTCTGGAATTCAGGGCGGGTGAGAACCTGGCTCAGGAAGCGGTCCTGATCGAGAAGGATGTCCTCATCGAAGGCCATATCCGTGACGCGGATGGTTTTCTGGTCACGGAGCGCCGCGTCATCGCCGGAGATCGGCACTTCGAAGATGGGGTTCTCGTGTTGAAGGCTGCGGTGGCCGTCGTGATAGCAGACAGCATCGGTGGTGGAAAGATAGGCGACCCAGCCGGTTTCGAGCAGAGGAATGAGCCATGCCTGGTGCTGGCCGGAGACCGTGACCGGGCCCGCGATGGAGAGCGTGAGCGGGCAGCCGAGGCCGATAGCGCGGTCGAGGATCTCGTAAATCCGGCGGAGATAGGCGCCCCCGAACGCGGGCAGGCAGTGCGTGAAGAGGTCTGCGAGCGAGCCGCACTCATCCACGCGGCGAACTTCGACAGAGCGGCGGTTGCGGGACATGAAATTTCACCGTAGCATGGAGCCCAATGCGAATTACGGCAATTGAGACATACATAGCGGGCAACCCTTGGAAGAACTGGATGTTCGCGGTAGTGCGGACCGATGAGGGCCTGCATGGGGTGGGCGAAGGAACTCTGAATTACTTCGGGCGCACGGTGGAAACGGCGGTGCATGAGCTGAGCCCGCTGATTATGGGCATGGACCCGTTTCAGGTGGAGACAATTTGGCAGAAGCTGACGCGGGACGTGTATACGGATGGGGCGCAGATTCAGATGTGCGCGGTCGCGGCGATTGAGATTGCATTGTGGGACATCATCGGGAAGGCGTGCAATCAACCGGTTTACAACCTTTGGGGCGGGCGCTGCCACGACAAGCTGAGAGCTTACGCGAACGGATGGTACCGCGGGCCGCGCACGGCGGAGAGTTTTTCGGAGAAAGCGAAAGGGGTGGCGGCGCGCGGATACACGGCGCTGAAGTTCGATCCCTTCGGAAGCGCGTGGCGCATGCTGCCGCGCCATGACTTCGACCTGGCGCTGGAGATTGTCGCAGCGGTACGGGAAGCGGTGGGACCCAAGGTGGACCTTCTGATCGAAGGGCATTCGCGGTTCAATACGGCAACTGCGATTCAATTTGCCGAGGCGGTAGCTCCGATGAGGCCGGCATGGTTCGAGGAGCCGGTGCCGCATACGAACATCAATGCGATGGTGGAGGTGGCCCGGCGGAGCCCTGTGCCGATTGCGACGGGGGAAAGCCTGTCTTCGAAACAGCAATTCGCGGATCTGCTGCGGCACGATGTGGTGACCATTTTCCAGCCGGAGCCTCTCAATTTGGGCGGGCTATTCACCACGCGGATCATCGCCGGCATGGTGGATGCGCATTACGGAGTGGTTGCGCCGCATAGCGCACAGGGACCCGTCTGTTCCGCGGCTTGCGCACAGTTGAACGCATGCCTGCCGAACTTCTATCTTCACGAAATCTTCGATGACTTCAACGAGCCTTGGGAGAAAGAGATCGTGACGGGCGGGGTGGAGGTGAAGGACGGATACATCGAGCTGCCGGACGGGCCTGGGCTGGGAATCGATTTGAACATTGAGGAGATCAAGAAGCATCCGTACCGGCAGGAGAATTACTTACCGCTCTTCAGGCCTGGTTGGGAGCGGCGGGAGTCTCAACTTTGACCGTGGGAGCGGGCGCAGCGGGCGGCTCAAGGGGAAGACCGCAGCTTCGGAGCGTGGCCTCGATATCGGCGACGCGCAGCCGGGAAGCGTCGAATTCGACGGTGAGGGAATCGAGAGTGGGCGAGAGCTTGATGCGCTCGATGCCATAGACGGCTTGAGCGCGATTGATGTTTTCCAGTTGCGCTTCGGCGAGCGGGTATTCGAGCGGGAACTGCTTTTGCACTTTGGTCAAGTTGAATTATAGGGTACCTGGGGACATCAGGCCCAGTGATTGACCGGGCCCTGGCCATGACCGAGGCCCGGATTGGTGCGGATGGCTTCCGTGATGAAGGCTTTGGCGCGCGCGATGGCAGGGATCAAATCGAGGCCGCAAGCCAGAAGCGCTGTAATCGCGGCCGAGAAGGTGCAGCCGGTGCCATGCGTGTGCCGGGTCGGAATGCGTTCGGCGGCGAATTCGGTGAACCCGGCGCCGTGAAGGAGGACATCGACGGAGCGATCGCCGGGAAGGTGGCCGCCTTTGATTAGGACGGAGCGGGCCCCTTGGTCCTGGAGTTCACGGGCTGCCTGGCGCATTGTGGGCACTGAGTGGACTGCAAGGCCCGTGAGAGCGGCGGCTTCGTCCAGGTTCGGCGTGACCAGGGCGGCATAGGGGAAGAGGGCCCGGGGATTGGCGGAAGAAAGCGGAGCGCCGTTTTTGCTGAAAAGGACGGGATCGATGACCAGCGGCGCATTCCAGGCAGGGGCGGAACGGGCAAGCGCTTCAACCAGACTTTGGCTTCCCAGCGCGCCAGTCTTGATGGCCAGGGGCCGGATATCGCGGAGAACGGCTTCCATCTGGGCAACCACCAGATCGGGGGGCAGCAGGTGAACCTGCTCCACGCCGAGAGTGTTCTGGACCGTAACGAGCGTGACGGCGGACTGGCCGTAAACCCCGAACTGATGAAAGGTTTTGAGATCGGCCTGGAGCCCGGCGCCGCCGGACGGGTCGGAGCCGGCGACCGTGAGGGCCGAAGGAATCATGCTCTTCCAGGTTACTGGATGGCGAGAGTGACCCGGTTCTGCGAGGCGATGTTGGCGGCGATTACGATAACTGGCTGGACGCCGGAGACGCCGTCCGGCAATTGGATGTTGAGCTGCGTGATGCCCGGGAGACCGGGCGCGTCGCCTGCGAACAGGACGGTAGCGGCGGCTTGTCCGACCACGACGCCCGGATTGCTGTCGATTCCGGCGCCGGTGGCGTAAAGGACCATGATGGAGCCGCGCGGAGCGGGATTGGTTTCGGAGTTGAGGGTATTGCCGGGGTTGATCGCGACAGCCTGGCCGGAGCCGGCATTCAGGGCGAAGAGGGCGGGCGCGGCGGCGGCTATGGCCAGCGAATACCGCCAGCGTGATGTGGTTCCGTCCATCAGTTCGATTTGCGTTGAGGGTGGTGCGGCGGAACAGGGGACCTGTACGGTGAGTTGTCCGGGCGCGGAAGAGACCGGTGTAATCGGGGAGCGGTCGAACGAGAGTTGGAGAGTATCGGCGCCGGGGCCGAACACGGTCAGGAGCGAGCAGGGAGCGGCCGGGCCAATCCGCAGACTGGCCGCGTTTACCGCGGTGTAGCCGGTGGAGAGGGCTTCCGTGACGGCCGGGGGCGGCGCGATCAGAATTCGGATGCGATTGTTGCCGGTATCGGCGACATAGATGTTTCCCAGGGAATCGGCTGCGAGTCCGGCGGGCGATTGGAATTGCCCTGACCGAGCATCGGCGCCGTCGCCTGAGAAGCCGGGGGCACCGGTACCGGCGGCGATCGTGACGGCGCCGTCGGGGGCCATGAGTTGGATCCGGTGATTGCCGGTATCCGCGATCCAGAGATTGCCGCTCGCATCGAAAGCAAGGCCGCGCGGAGCTGAGAGGGCCAGTGCCGTTACCTGGGCCCCGGCAACCGTTACTACCTGGCCATCGAGAGTCAGTTTGCGGATCCGGTTGTTGCCGGTATCGGCGAAGTACAGGACGCCCGAGGGATCGAGCGCGAGGGCTGTCGGGGAATCGAGCGAGGAGGCAGTACCAGGGCCGTCTCCGTTCCAGCCGCGTACATCGTTTCCGGCCGCGGTGGTGAGAATACCCGCCGAGTTAATGCGCCGGATACGGTTGTTGGCGGTATCGGCGATGTAGACGATTCCCGTAGGGCCGGCCGCCACGCCACCGGGCAACGCCAAGGACGAAGCGAGCCTGGGGAACCCTTCGCCGGTGAAGCCCTGGAAGGTGGTTCCGGCGAAGGGGAGTAGGGATGCCGGGCCAAGTTTCCAGATCAGGGCGGACGGTGGGTCCGCGATCAGCAGGTTGGCGCTGGAATCCAGGGTGAGCGCCACGGGTGAGCGCAGGCCGGTGGGACCGGTCGCTGTGGAAATGACGCCGGATGGGGAGACGGTGCGAATGCGGTTGTTGCCGGAATCGGCGATGTAAAGAGTGCCGGAGGAATCGACGGCGACGGCGGCAGGAAGGTTCAGGCGGGATTCGTTTGCCGGACCGGCGTCGCCACGGAACAGATAACTGCCGTCGCCGGCGAAAGCAGCCATTACGCCGGAAGCCAGGATTTTCGTGATATGGTCACCGCTTGCCGCGATCAGGTTCCCGGAGGAATCGAATGCGAGGTCACGAGCGGGCGTGGCGATGGTGGAAGCGGAACCGGCGGGGGAAAGCCTGCGGATCCGGCGATTGCCGGAATCGGCTACATAAAGGTTATTGAAGGCGTCGAAGGCGAGGCCGGTGGGAACGTTGAGCTGCGTAGGAAGTGAGATTCCGGGCGTACCGTTTCCGAGCACGGTGGTGATGACGCCGTTTGCCACTTTGCGGATTTCGGCGTTGCCGCTATCGGCGATGTAGAGCGCGCCCTGGGAATCCAGGGCAAGACCGGCCGGATAGTTGAGCAAGGCCAGAATCGCCGGCCCGCTGTCGCCGGAGCGGCCGCGGGCGCCCGTACCGGCAATCAGCGTCACGGAGCCGTCCAGGCCGATGCGGCGGACCCGGTGGGCATCGAATTCAGAGACATAGACGTTTCCCTGAGAATCGGCCAGGACGTTTCGCGGAGCCTGGAACGTGCCGGGCAAGGAGGTGATTGTGCCGTCAGCGGAAATGCGGCGTATCCGATTGTTGCCGAGGTCGGCCACGTAGAGATTCCCGGCTGGATCCGCGGTTACTCCGTAAGGGAGGTTGAGTTGAGCGCGGGCGGCAGGACCGTTGTCGCCAGCGAAACCGGGAAAGCCGGTACCGGCTACCGTGGTAATGATTCCTTCGGTGGTGATCTTGCGAATGCGGTGATCGCCGGCATCGGCGGCATAGAGATTGCCCGCGCGGTCAAAAGCAACGCTTTCCGTGTCACGAAAGGCCGCGCGCAGCGCCGGGCCGCCATCGCCGACCAGGCTGCTGCCTGCGATCGTTTCAATTCGGAACGGCCCGGGACTCGCCGCCTGGAGAGAGCACCCTAGCAGCGTGACAAGAAATCGCGAAATTTTGGATTTCATCACGAAATCTGTGCAGCAGGTCTGGAGAAGTTCTCAAACACTACCGATAGACGGCTATGCAATGCCAAAAAATTGCCGCCCTACTCTTCTGTCTCGTCACAATTTTGCCGGGGGCAACGCTTCATCTCAAAACACGGAGCTTCGAAACGTCCGAGGAGGCATCTACGGTACGGACGGATGCTGTGAAACATTGGCGGGCGGGACGAGTCCACTTCCTGCTGCAATTCAATACACCCTTGAACGATGAGATCCGCCTGGCCCTTGCCTCGCGCGGGGCACAGATAACCGGAACGGTACCGGACGATGCGGTTATGGTGGCGGCCGGCGAAGACTTCACGGCAGATGGATTGGATGTGGCGTTTTCGGCCGAGATGAGCGGCGCGGATAAGGTGAGTCCGCTTGTGGGGACGCACGGAAACGACGAGGCATACCTGGTGGAATTTCATTCGGATGTGGAGCCTGATGCCGGGCGGGAATTGCTGGGATCGGAGGGATTGTCGATTGTGGAACACCCGGACTTGGCCCCGAACCATGTGCTGGTGACCGGAACGGCGGAGCAGGCGCAGAACTTGAAAAACTGGGACGAGGTGGTTTATGTG
Source organism: Acidobacteriota bacterium (assembly GCA_030947245.1). Classification (GTDB taxonomy): domain Bacteria; phylum Acidobacteriota; class Terriglobia; order Bryobacterales; family Bryobacteraceae; genus JALYXI01. The sequence goes on along the minus strand of JALYXI010000079.1, from coordinate 92 downwards.
TTCCCGGCGCCTGCTGAAATGCTTCAGGGGGAGCGGGTGCAGCATTGCGCGGGAGCGCTTTCGGCGGGAGTGACGGTGGGGCAATACACGCG
>JALYXI010000062.1 GCA_030947245.1 Acidobacteriota bacterium | reverse complement strand
AAACCGGCGCGTTCCAGCACTTTCAGATGCTTTGATATTGCCGGTTGGGTCATTTGGAAAGGCTCTGCGAGTTCAGTTACGGAAGCCTCACCCGATGCGAGCCGGGCAAGAATGGCGCGCCTAGTGGGGTCCGCAAGTGCCGCGAAGGTGGCGTCCAGACGATGCTGCGCCGTTGGTAAATAACCGGCTGGTTGCATAACCACATGGTATTATACGATGGATAAAACAGCAAGCTCTTTATATAGCCCAAATCGAGATCCTCTGTTTCGCTATACAGCCGTTCAGCGGACCGCGATTTTACGGCCAAGTGGGCGCAGTCAAGCCCTCGCGAGGATCTTTTTGGCATTCCAGATTAGTGCAAGAGCCTTCTTGATCAGAGATTAGGCCACTATTGAATTGTGGAAGAGGAAGCCACTCGCAGTTGTTGCCGATTTCCGTCTCTCTGCTAGTGTGGCGTTGATGCCGCAGCGTGTGCCCGAGCAGTTAACTAAGGCTATAGGCGCTCTTTATCGATCCGAATCGGGCAGAATTTTGGCTACTCTGGTGCACTTGCTCGGCCATCTCGACGTTGCCGAAGAGGCAATGCATGAGGCTTTCGCTGCCGCCCTAAACACTTGGCCGCAGACTGGCATACCGGAAAACCCACGTCCTTGGCTAATATCGACCGCGCGTTTCAAGGCTATCGACGCGATTCGCCAGCGGGCGCGATTCGACGCGGCGCAAGGAGACCTGACACTTCGCCTCGAAGCGCGTATTAACGAGACATCTCACGAAAACGAGGAAGTCGAAGACGATCGCCTCCGCCTCATCTTCATCTGCTGCCATCCCGTTCTTCCGCCGGAAGGACAAGTTGCACTCACTCTGCGCGAAGTCTGTGGCCTGACAACAGAGGAGATTGCTCGGGCATTTCTCGTAACGCCGACGACTCTTGCGCAGCGCATCGTGCGCGCAAAGGCACTCATCCGTGATAAGGCAATTCCTTACCAGGTGCCGGGATTACACGAGTTGTCAGCCCGGTTGGGAGCCGTCCTCCAAGTGGTGTACCTGATCTTCAACGCGGGGTATGCGGCCGAAGCAACGCGAGCCCAACTGAGCTGCGAGGCGATCCGTCTGGGCAGACTTCTTTTCGACCTTCTTCCGGAACCCGAGGTGATGGGCTTGTTGGGGCTTATGCTGCTGCATGAATCACGCCGCCCCGCCCGAATCTCTTCGGAAGGAGACCTGATCTTACTGGACCAGCAGAACCGCGCCCTATGGAACAGAGACCAGATCACCGAAGGCATCTCGCTCACGGAGAGTGCCCTTGCATCGCGCCGTTTCGGCGCCTACACGTTGCAGGCGGCCATTGCAGCAGTCCATGCCGATGCTTCCACTGCGGCATCCACGGACTGGAGGCAGATCACGGCACTTTACGACCGGCTACTGCGCATACAGCCATCTCCGGTTGTGGAACTCAACCGCGCCGTTTCAGTTGCTATGTGCGAGGGGCCGGAGAAGGGCGTTCTCCTTATTGACGACCTGCTCGAACGTGGCGAACTCGTTAACTACCATCTTGCGCACTCTGCCCGGGCGGAACTGTTCCGGAGGCTAGGACGCATTCCAGAGGCTCGAGCTTCGTATGAGAAGGCGCTGTCACTGGTCCGGGAAGAGCCCGAGCGCCGATTTTTAGCTGGTCGTCTGAAGGAACTCAAATAAAGATCTGCACTTTGCTGTCGATTTTCCGTCTGGCCGACGACTATAGGGTGAACGAGCCAGCACGCGAGTTCGTGACGCTGGCTGTCAACAAGAGGAGACGTGCCGTGAAATACATCTGCTTGGGATACATTGAACCCGGAAAATTCCAGGGCATGACAGAGGAAGCGCAACACGCGATGCTCGATGCGTGCTTTGAGTACGACGATCATCTGCGTGCCAACAACCACTTTGCCGCAGGAGAAGCGCTTCAGCCTCCGGAAAACGCGTTGACTCTGTACTGGAAGAACGGCAGAGTCGCGACTACTGATGGTCCCTATGCGGAAACCAAAGAACAGCTCGGGGGCATTCTAGTGCTCGAGGCGCGAGATCTGAATCATGCCATTCAGCTTATTTCGCGGCATCCGGGTTTGAAGTTCGGGCCGTGGGAAATACGACCAGCTGCGGATTTAAACGAAATGATGAAGGAAAGCGAGCAGCGGCGGGAAAGTACCGCTCGATGAATCCAGCTCCGGCAGACGCAAAATGTCAACAGAAGGTAGAGGGGAAAGAGCACAGATGTCGAAAGTTCGTGTAGCGGGTTTTAGCGTTTCATTAGACGGTTTCAGCGCTGGGATCGAACAGAGCCTGAGCGATCCGCTCGGCAAGCGTGGAACCGAGATCTTTCAGTGGTTTCTTCACACGCGGAGTTTCCGCTCTATGCACGGGCAAGAGGGTGGATCGGTCGGGGACACCGACGATGAGTTCGCCCGCCGCGCGATGGACAACTTTGGCGCCTTCATTCTCGGCCGCAACATGTTCGGGCCCGTGCGTGGCACATGGCCGGACAAGTCATGGAAGGGCTGGTGGGGCGACAACCCGCCGTACCATGCTCCGACCTTTGTTTTGACCCATCACGAGCGTGAGCCCATAGTCATGGAAGGAGGAACGACCTTCTTCTTTGTTACTGGCGGAATCGAAGAAGCGCTCGAGCTCTCGAAGAAAGCCGCAGGCAGCAAGGATGTCAAGATCGGAGGCGGCGTTTCAACAGTGCGGCAGTATCTGAAGGCTGGACTGATCGACTCCCTGCACCTTGCATCGGCGCCTGTTCTTCTCGGCCAGGGTGAACCCTTGTTTGAGGGCCTGGACCTGCATGGGCTGGGCTTCTCTGTAACGGATCGCAAGGACTCGGAGTACGCGACTCATTTCACGTTGGAGAAGGTCCAGGGCGGGGTTGTGAGCGAAACCTCATCACGCGAGAACAACAACGAGCGTTGAGGCTGTCCCGAGGTTGAGTGCCGAAATCGGGTTGTGACTGGAAGGCCACTTGGCCCTATACGCCCATACCGCTGAAGTGGCGTGATTTTGGTAAGTCCGGGTCAGAGAAGTCTGCCCGGCGGCGATGGCTCCTGCAAAACGGCGCTATCGGGATAGTGAGTGACTGGCCCGCTGCTGCCGCCGTAGTCTTTGTCCTGTGGTCTCGCGAGCCAGAGTCGAGAGCAGGAAAAAACATGCCAGGGAAGGATCAGCTTCTATCGGCTAACTGCGTACATAAGAAGTCCACAGATGGCGAGGAATCCGAGTCTCGCTTTTGGACCGAGTACCGCGAGCCAGAACATGAACATTCGCATGATCAATTATCCTCCGAATGCTTGCTGCCGAAGCGTAGCGCCGACCCAAATCCCGATGCCAAACAGTAGCCAGCGCGAGCGCAGCACCGATCATTAGCCACTTCCGTTCTGCCTTCCTCTCGGAATGAGGGACTGCCTGAGCTCGTCGGAACTCCGCAACCGCTTCCTCCACCCCGTTCTTCATTGATGCAACGGAGTTGCGGACCTCTTGCGCGAGAACGCCTCCAGCGCGCACCTGCACCTTATCTGCCACTGAATCAAAAATCTCGAACTGCTGCCTGCATGACCTCCAGCATTTGGGAGACGGCCTGCTCGAACACTAGCCGGTTTAGCGTCACTACGGCCATCATGGGATCGTCTGGGTCGATGCGAATTCCATGCTGGGCAGACACCTCTGCGGCGAGTCGCTTGATGTCGATCATCGTCAATTGCGTCGGCATGTCAGAACGGCACGCTGTCGAGCTGCTCGAAGAGATCCCTTTGCACAATCTTGAGGCGCTGTTTCGCCATAATCGGAAGCTTGGCGGCGGTGATCGCCTCACTGAAGGTCAGCTTAGCCGCGATCATTTCTTCGACATCGCGGCCGAATGTATCCTGATTACGCTTGGCGAAAATGACCGCGCCGCAGACCTTGTCTGAGTTCTCGCGATACGCTGTCATCTCAGAGAACTTCTTTCCATCAGCTTCGACGCGCCCGAAATATTCGTTCACCCAAACAACGATGTTCCGCTCCTGGGTGGTTTGAGCGAGCTCATGAAAGCCATTCAGGGTGTCGCAAAGCCTGCCCGCCAGTGATCACCGTATGGACGTAAACTCGACGGCCATTTTGACGAAGGTATTCAAGCGCGTTGTTCTCCAGCAGGTAGTGCCAAAGCGGCAGGAACGTCGAAGCCCCGTTATCGACCACAAACGTGCTGGCATCTTCCGTAAGAAAGCGTTCCATGAGCGAATCGAAGGCCCGTTGCTCTATCCTGTTGTGTTCATCGCGGAGGTTTAACTTGTCCGCGCCAAGCGAGGCGTACTGGGCGAAGGTGCGATTCACAGGGTCCGTATCGATGCATCGTACATCTCTTCCCTTTTCCACCAGATATTGCGCAAGGATCGACGCGACGAGGCTTTTGCCAACGCCGCCCTTGCCTTGCAGCGTCAGGTGGATCGCTCCCATTTGATCGATTTCGTTCGTACCGTTTGTGCCAGCGGCTTTCGCCATAGTTTTCTTCCAGTCAGATTAATTTCTTAACGTCAGGCTCGGAGTTTTAGTTAACCCCGAGCGCCGATCTTCACGATCCCGGATATTGGCGAGCGGATCATCCTGCGTCGGCGCAACCTCAGGGCTGTTTTGATTTGTCGAGCACCCGCATCGTTCGGAAGAGAAGGCGGGCACTCAGGAGTGGTTCCGGTCTGTTGGATGACGGGCGCAACAACGGGGTGCGCGGTGGCTTGGCCACGTCGTTTCAATTGGCCGGTGTAGTCCGAGAGCCTTGCATAGCCAATTTCGATCCCAATCTCATTCAGCCAGATCCAGATGTCTTTGAGGCTATGCCCGGCATCGAATAAAGCTTTGATATGGGGCCATGCTTGCCGAACCTGACCAAACTTCGTGCGCGGTTTCTCCGCCATGCGCGCGCGGAGCCGGGTTAGATCCAGGTTGTTCTTCGATGTGTGATCCAAGCGTCCTCTAATACGTAGGCCGCGAGAAAGGGGAGCCGTGACACCTACCTTTCATAGATTGCGCCGATTGTTTCGGAATCTTTCAGAATCGCGGAATCAGCGGTAGTGGTTTCGAAATGTTTCAGTTGTCTTCAGAATGTTCCAGCGCGTAGCGGGCAGCAAAGCAACATACCGCCAAAACAGACGGGTAGTGGAACATAAAGGGTTGTTTAACGGTTTGGATCTTTTTGACGTCATCTGGTGAGCATTCAGTAAGTTGCCTGTTCAACGTCGAATGCGGCTGGTTGAACATCGGTTGAACTGCCAATGTCACGAGCTTCTCCGATCCCGCCTTACCGCTTAGGAACCCGCGATGGCCAAAGAGAAGCTCCGCATCCGTGCCGCGCGTGTCGCACCGGAACTCGACAAGCGCATCGAACGTGCCACCAAAGACGGCGGCTTCTCGAATCCAGTGCCTTCATCAGAGCTGCGATTGAGCGAGAACTGGCCGGGCGTGAGAGCGGCGTCGATGCCGCTGAGGAGCGACTCGCCGCAAGTCTGGACCGGCTTGCCCGTGAGATCCGAGGGGTCAAGCTCGGACAGCAGGCTCTATTCGCATTGGTCGATTCGCTGGTGAAAACTTTGCTGACTTGTCTCCCGGAGCCCCCCAGAGACGTCCACGATCAATCCGTCGCTCGCGGCGAGGTGAGATACGACCGCTTCCTGAAAAGCGTGGGCGCAGGAATGGCAGGTGACTCTCAAGCGGCAATGACGGAGCTCTTGAAACGTGGCGAAGAAAACTGACGAGGCGGACGACTTCCGTATCAAACCGAACCGCCCACATTCCGGCGGCAAAAGGGAGGCGCGGGCCTGGTCCACTGCGTTGAAGACCATACTCCGGTACGCAGGATCTTCACGCCGGTCGAAGGCAGCAGATAATGGCGGCTCCGGTGGCGGCGGGCGAAGGCATTTCAATCAGCGTTGCGCGGTTCGCACCATGTACTCCGCGAATAAGACAGCAGGTCAATGGAAAGCCCACGGACGATACATTGCGCGGGAGAGCGCGGGCGGGGCGGCTCAGGGACGTGTCATGGGAGTGGACGTGCCGAACTTGGCGGCAGAACCAGCCAAAGTGCTGGATCAATGGCAGAGCGAGGGTGACCCGCGGATGTGGAAGCTGATTGTGTCACCAGAGTTCGGGGAGCGGGTCGACCTCGACCGGCTCACGCGCGATCTCATCGGTCGCATGGAGAAGGCCCTCGGAACGAAGCTGGAATGGGTTGCGGTGACGCACTTCAACACTGAGCATCCTCATGTTCATATTGCCTTGCGCGGCATACGGGACGACAAGTCTGCTCTGGAGTTGCCTCGCGACTACGTTCGGCACGGCATTCGGGCGATCGCGGAGGATTTATGCACACGACAATTGGGACACCGTAACCATCTGGATGCCGTTGCTTCTGAGCGTCGTGAGATTCAAGAGCGCCGATTTACTTCTCTCGACCGTGCCATCAGTCGGGCGAACGTCTTCGAAGAAGCGGCCGCTGGCACGGCCGAGCGTTTCGTCCTGCATCGCCCTGAACAAAACGTCGGGCGCGCGCGTGACCAACACATTGATGCACGATTGCTGGTCCTGCAGCAATGGGTTTGGCAGAACCGGCCGGAACGAGTCAATGGACGGTGCGGCGCGACTTTGAAACTGTGTTGAAGGCAATGCAGAGGACTGCTGATCGGCAGAAGATGCTAGCCGCTCACGGCGCACTGCTCTCAGACGAACGGTTGCCGTTGGCTGTGCTGGACATGAGGAAGCTGAAAGCTCTCGACGGCAGAGTGCTTGGGCATGGCGAAGAGGAAGCCGGCAAAGGTGCCGGCCGACACTACCTGCTGTTGGAAGGCACAGATTCGAAGGTGCATCTCATCTACTACACGCCAGAAATGGAAGAAGCGCGAAGCAGAGGGAAGCTTCGTGCGAACTCGTTTATCCGGCTGCAAAAGCAATTTGAGAATGGGCGGCCTGTGCTGGAGATCGAGGATTCCGGCGACTCGGAACGCGTACTCCGAAACAAGCACCATCTCGCAGAGAGAGCCAAGGTCTTCTTGACGCGCGGTATCGTTCCCCCGAACGATGGCTGGGGTGGATGGTTGGGTCGTTACCAGGCGGCGACTCGGAAAATCGCCGAAGAACTTGACAGCGTTCGACCTGATCGGCAATCGGCACACGAACGATAGGTCACATGTGTAGGGAACGGGGGCTAGAAGGCTAGACACTATTCGTGCAGGAACACCTCGGGCTGGAAATGGGTGCCATCCACGCATTCTTAACTTCAACGCACGCGCCGATCCCGCCAGTTTACCGACCTTTCAAGAAACCGTCGCCGAACCGTAAACACTCAAGTACTTGTTGCGGCGACTGGCCCGCACCCGGTTCTTAGGCATCGGTCAACGAACACCGCTGTGATCAGGTAATTTTTCAGGAGCCGAGCACCAAGCTGTTTGAGCACATCCGGATCATCTTTATACAGACTCATGCATTCATCACACGTCCAAAATCAGAACAGACACGTCGACAGGAAATTCTGTAGTGAGTAGCAGCGCAGAACTGCCTCTCTAAGGTCTCGAACAAGCTGAACAATCGAAGCAAGTGCAAACTCGGGGACAATCAACTCCTTTACGGCAGCCTGCGAAAGGGGGCCTTGATAAGGCGAATGGTTGTCGACCCATTGCAACATGCTATCCGCGATCCCCGCGAGCTCTTCTGGTGAAACAAGGTCAGTAAGTTCAACTGCAGCTATTTACTTCTGCCGGCGCGAGGTGACATGAAGCGAGCCCGGTACGTTACGAACCTGAGAGAATAGGCGGTTGAGTTCTCTGAAGGGTAAGGCTGTACTGATCACCGGCGCCGGAAGGGGAATCGGAAAGCGCATGGCGCTCGGTTTCGCGACGGCGGGCGCCCGCGTGGGCTTGCTCTCGCGATCATTACCGGAGCTGAATGCAGCTCAACTGGAAATCGAACACGCAAAAGCGCACGCATTTACCCTACAGGCCGATGTGCGGGATTACGGCCAAGTGTCGGACGCCGCTCATCGGATGACGCGCAAATGCGGATCCATCGATGTGTTGATTGCCGCCGCCGCCGTTCAAGGACCCATCGGACCATTCATTCACATGGATCCGGCGCACTGGCTGGAAACAATAGAAACCAACATTCTCGGCGTGATGAATTCCATTCGTGCCGTGCTGCCCGGGATGGTGGAACGCCGGTCCGGCAAAATCATCGTTCTCGCCGGAGGAGGAGCCGCCACCGCCCGGCCGAACTTTGCGCCCTACGCGGCGACAAAGGCCGCGGTTGTCCGCCTAATCGAATGCATCGCGGAAGAGGTTCAGCAGCACAACGTTCAGATCAATAGCCTCAGCCCCGGGGGCTCTTACACCAGCATGACCGATGAAATCCTGGGCGCGGGCGAACGGGCCGGCGCGATCGAACAGGAAAATGCTACGCAGGTGCGCCTCACCGGCGGGGTGGCCGCCGAGCGGCAGATCGCCTTTGCTTTGTTCCTTTCCACCGCCCGCTCCAATCACATCACCGGCAAAATGATTCATGTGAATGATGATTTCAAACGCCTGGAACAAGCCAGTATGACCCCTGATATCTACACGCTCCGGCGTCTTAAAGTGTGAACGCGAACGCCGGAACTTGCCCGCGCCCCTCCCGCAATGAAATAATCTGGCGGGAGACCCCCTCATGAGTTTCACTCGTTCCCTCGCCGTCACTGCCCTCAGTTTTGCCATCTTGACCTCCGCCAATGCCCAGGCGCCTAAACGAAAAAAACTGCTAGTTATCGGGGAGGTCAAAGGCTTTGAGCACGATTCCGTTTCACACGCCATGGCCATGTTCGAGAAACTCGGCCAGGAATCCGGGATCTTCGATGCCTATCTCCGGACAGACAGCGAGCTGATCACAAAACAGAAGCTAACCAAAAACGCCAAGAACCTGGATTACTTCGATGCGATCGTCTTTTATACCACGGGCGAACTCGACCTGAACGATGAGCAAAAGGCCGCGCTCCTCTCCTTCATCAAGGACGACGGAAAGGGCTTTCTGGGCATGCACAGCGCGACCGATACTTTCTATAACTGGCCTGAGTACGGCCAGATGATCGGCGGCTACTTTGACAACCATCCCTGGCACAAGGAAGTGAAGATCAAAATCGAAGATCATTCGTTCCCGGGCATGAAACAGTTTCCCGACAGCATCACTTTGAATGACGAGATCTATCAGTTCCGAAATTATTCGCGAAACGACGTCCGGGTCCTGATGAGCCTCGATACCAGTTCGGTGGATTTGACGGATAAACGGGTTAAGCGCACTGACAAGGACTTCGCAGTGACCTGGGCGAAGAACTATGGCAAAGGGCGCGTGTTTTACAGCTCCCTCGGCCATGAGAATGCCGTTCTGGATCGCAAAGACATCCAGGAGATGTGGCTGGGGGCGATCAAGTGGGCCATGGGTATGGTTCCGGGCGATGCATCTCCCAGGCCCGGAGATTCGCACTGATGCGCCTGGCTTTCCTGGCGCTGCTATGTGCTTCTCCCGCGTCTGGGTGGTGGTGTGAAGGCCATCAGGTAATTGCGCTTATCGCAGCGAATCACCTCACTCCAAGTGCTCAGGCGGGAGTCGCGGCGTTGCTAAAGTCTCAGCCTGTCGACGCCTCTCTCCACCGCTTCTGCCAAAGTCCGCCGGACAATTTAATGGCGGACGCATCCACGTGGGCGGATGATGTCAAGCGTTCCGAGCAGACCGGAGCTTGGCATTATATGGACATTCCTCTTGGCCAGAAACACGGGGATCCCGAGCAATGGTGCCACCCGGTTGGGCCCGCCAACAACGGTGAAGAGCGCTCCGGCTGCATCCTGAGCGCGCTCCGCTACAATCTCAATATCCTTCACAGCGATAAGGAAAGCGATGCCGAGCGGGCCAAAGCTCTTCGCTATCTGATCCATCTTGTGGGAGATCTCCATCAGCCGCTGCATACCACCAGCGACAACGATCAGGGCGGTAACTGCACCCCCGTTCAATTTTTCGATGAGCCGAAGGCAACCAATCTTCACAGCGTTTGGGACGGCATGATCTTCAACCGTGACCTGACAAAAACCGGAGTTTCGCTCGGGGACAAGGCCCGCGATCTGGACCGGAGGTTTTCATCCAAAGGCGAACACTGGACCCGGCACGGCATCCAGTTCGATCAGTGGGCATGGGAAGGCCACAAAATCGCCCAGGCAGTCACGTACGGGGATCTTACTCCCAAAGTGGTTCCCGAGCCTTACGATCCCAGGCCCAATTGCAAATTGGAAGCGGAGAAGCATGGAGCTTTGAACCTGAAGGTGGCCAATGCTTATCAGCAGGAGAGCGCGCCCGTTATAGAAGAACAGTTCGCCAAAGCCGGGTATCGCTTGGCTGAAGTTCTGAACCAGATTTGGTAGGAGCCTGTTATTGAATATCAGTGGGGGTTGGTTTCAATCGCTTGCCGCATTTACCGCAACGTTTTGCGGGAACACCGATAGCCGCACAATTCATGTTTGAACAAGCCTTCAAAAACATAGACGACATCCTCTGGAAAGAAGCCGGCTGCACCACCGAACTCGACTACACCGAGCAAACCTCCTGGCTCCTCTTCCTCAAGTACCTGGACGACCTGGAACGCGACAAAGCCGATATCGCCGCGCTTGATGGCAGGCCTTACAGCTTCATCCTTGACGAGCCGTACCGATGGGAATCCTGGGCCGCCCCGAAAGACGCGGCAGGCAAGCTCGACCACGACCGCTCCCATACCGGTGACGACCTCCACGGCTTCGTCAACACCAAGCTCTTCCCTTACCTCCACGGCTTTCGCCAGCGCGCCACGGGCCCCAACACCATCGAATATAAAATCGGCGAAATCTTCGGCGAGATCAAAAACAAGATTTCCAGCGGCTACAACCTGCGCGAAATTATCGACCATGTCGATGAACTCCATTTCCGCTCCCAAACCGAAAAGCACGAGCTCTCGCACCTCTACGAAGCCAAGATCCGCAACATGGGCAACGCCGGGCGCAACGGCGGCGAATACTACACCCCGCGTCCGCTCATCCACGCGGTCGTCCAGGTCGTAAACCCCCAAATCGGTCAGACCGTTTACGATGGCGCGGTCGGCTCGGCGGGCTTCCTCTGCGAAGCGTTCGATCATATGCGGCGCAAGCCCGGCCTCACCACCGGCGACGTTGAAACGCTCCAGACCCGCACCTTCTACGGCAAGGAGAAGAAGTCGCTTGCCTACGTGATCGCGATCATGAACATGATCCTGCAC
>JALYXI010000061.1 GCA_030947245.1 Acidobacteriota bacterium | reverse complement strand
GCGAAATACCGGCGTACGTATGCCATCGAAGTGGATCCGGAACGCGAGATAACCGTAGTTTGCGGCGCCACGGAGGGAATGATCGCATCCCTGCTGGGCACTGTGAATCCCGGTGTCGAGATCATCGTGTTTGAGCCCTTCTATGAGAATTACGATCCCGATATCAAGTTGTGCGGCGCGGTGCGGCGGACGGTCTCATTGCATGCTCCGGAGTGGCGCTTCGATCCGGAGCAACTGCGGAATGCGTTCTCGCCGCGCACCAGGGCCATCATTCTGAACACGCCGAATAACCCGACGGGGAAAGTGTTCTCGCGCGAGGAACTGGAACAGATTGCCGCGTTGTGCCAGGAATTCGATACGCTCGCGATCACGGACGAGATTTACGAGCATATCACGTTCGATGGCGCGGAACACATCCCCATCATTACGGTGCAGGGGATGCGGGACCGGGCGATTCTGGTCAACAGCATGAGCAAGACGTTTTCCGTCACCGGCTGGCGTGTCGGATGGGTGATTGCCTCGCCCGAACTGACGGCTTCGATTCGCAAGGTGCACGATTTTCTTACCGTGGGCGCCGCATCTCCGTTGCAGCAAGCGGGCGCCATGGCGCTCGGGATGGACGACAGCTACTTCGCGCATCTATCGATCGATTACGCGGTGCGGAGAAACAAGCTGCTCGGGATTCTCGAAGGCGTGGGCTTCCGCTGTTTCGTTCCGAAGGGCGCGTACTATGTGATGGCGGATATCGGCGCGTTCGGTTTTTCCGACGATGTTTCGTTTGCCCGGTATCTGGTGGAAGAGATCGGAGTGGCCGCTGTTCCGGGCTCCAGCTTCTATGCCGGTTCCGGCGAGGGAGCGCGCCAGATCCGCTTCTGCTTCTGCAAAAAGCCTGAAACTCTGGACGCCGCGGGCGAGCGCCTGGCAGGGTTAGCGCGCCGTTGACGCCTGCGTTTCTGGTTCCGGAGATTGCGGTGAGCGCACAAGGCCGTGGTCCCATTCTTGGGATCGGGAGCCCCTTGCCTCTATTAGTGACGCTGGGGATTCTGGAAGTGGTGGAGCAGGAGAGTTTGGATCTGGAACTCTGGCAATCCGCCGGCGGATCGGAGTGGGGCGTGAAACCGATCGCTAAATTTCCCCAGAAATTTTATAAGGGAACCCATCAGATGGTGGCGGCTCCCAGCGAGCCCTTCCTGCAGGCGCGATGGCATGTGAACCGGTGGGGACGCGGGAACATGACGCCGCACTTCCGCCTATACGTGTTCATCGAACCGCAAGGTTGACAGTGTTCGCGGCGACTCCGCCGATGTTCAGGATCACGGGGTAAACTCCGGGAGCAAGACCCGCAGGCACGGTGAAGTTAATCTGCCCCAAACCGGCAAACCCGGGTGCGAGACCGGCAAACTGCACTCTGGCCTGCGCGCCATTCACCGTTGCCAGCACAGGCGCTTTCGTTTGCGATACAGGAGACTTGGGCGCCGCCGCGCCTGTCGCGACAACATTGTCCACCGCGCCAACTCCGGTAACGAACGCGGAAACGATGCTGCCGGCCGCCGCCGGTTGGACGGCCGTGTTGAGAGAACCATCCTGGTTGGCGATGGCCGGCTGATTGGCGCCAACCTGAAAGATCCCGGGCGCTGTGGCCTGCACTACAAGATCGCCGCCGGTGATTTTGGCCGTGGGTGTGTTGATGGTGAGAGTGGCTAAGTTCGCGGGAAGGTCCACCGGCAGTTGAGCGTTAATCTGCGTGGGACTGGCGTAATAGAGCGGCGCGGCTTTGCCTCCGGCTGTAACGGAAGCCCCGGCAAGCGAGGTGGGCAGCGGATAGCCGTCCGCCTGCCCGGTGGAGCCCGCGGTGAAACCACTGCCGAAGATGGAAATGATGGAACCTGGAGCGACGCCGGTCTGATAACTGGCCGCGTTCACTCCAACAGCGCCTGCCGCCGCGGCGAGCCCGTAAACAACCAGAGCGTTCTGTGTGCCGGCATAGACTTTGCCATTCGCAATGGTGGGCGTCGAGAACTTCACGTAGCTGCCCAGCGAATCGCGGCCGTTGGTGGCGTTGCTGTTGTAAAGTTCCTTGGTCAGGTCCGTCGCGTCATAACCGAAGAGACCCGCTCCGCCGGAATTCTGCAGCAGCCAGACGATTCCCTCCGCCGAGCCGTTGGCCGAGATGCTGGGAGCGCCGCCCAGGCCGGAAAATTTCAACTTCGTTGCTGAAGCAGGCGTGGTACTCATTTGCCCGTTCGCGATGGGAAACGCTTTCAGGGAGTCTCCCGAGCCGAGGAAGTAGAGTGTATTGCCGAAAAACGCGGGGATCCCGAATAGCGGACTGATCGCGCCTGTGAGCGACTGGACAATTTGCGAATCGGAACCCGCTTGCACCTTGCCCATGTTGTCGCGATCGATCAGATAGATCCGCCCTTCTTTACCGGCGCTGGTCATCAGGTGCGGGTGGGCGGCGGAACCGGCGGAATCGGGCAGCAGCAGCGCGCCGCTCGAACCGATGTCGAGATCGCTGCCATTCAGCGCCGCGTAGTTGAATGGCGTGAAGTAATCCAGAATGCTCAACGATGGACTCAGCTTCAGAAAGCTGTTGCCCAGATCCGCGCCGCCCTTGTCCGCGTCGAAAGCGCCGTTGCCGCCCACCAGATAAATGTTGCCGCCGGAGTCAACAGCCGGAGCCGCTCCGCTGGCCCAGAACGAAGCGCCGCGGGCGTCCGCCGTGTTGTTGTAGACGGATACCTGCCGGAGCGATTGCGCGTCGTAACCCAAGATCCAACCGTGATACAAGAACTCATCGCAATGGGACGCCCAGGTGGTGTAGACCACGCCATTCAGAAGGAGCAACCCGGCTCGCTCTTTATAATTCTTCGGGATGAATGTTACGGCGGAGCCGCCGTCGCCCTTGCCGGGAACGGAAGCTGTGATGGTGACAGGACTATTCGGCCGTTCCGCGCCGGTGGCCGCATCGAGCGCGTGCAGGCGATGGACATAGGCGCCATTCTCTTTCGACATTGCAACCGCATACAAGGTGGAGATCGCGGGATCGATCACGGGCGTGGCGGTAATGCCGATCTCGGGCGTGATCTGCCCGCAGGTAACGTCTCCGCTGGGAACAGTCGTCGCGCCGGGAGGGAGTAAACTGACCTGCCAGACCGGCCCGGTATCGTTGAACGCATACACGCTGCCGTGCTCAGTGACGGCATACGCCAAACCCCTGTATACAAGCGGCTGCGCGTACACCACGCCATCCACGGGGAAGGAGACGCGCTTGCCGAACTGCGATGCGTTCACATTGCGCGTGGTGAGAACGGTCTCGTTCAGGTTCTGCCCGGTTCGGGCCAGATCGTTGTGATACGTGAGAACATCCAGCAGCAGCAGGGCCAGAAGTGCCATCGGGTTTTCCTAATGGGCGGAGTATTGGGCCTGCGGAGCGTTCATCTTGATCTCAAGTGTTTTCTCCGCTTCATCGACATCGAAGATCTGGCCGAACGTTTGATAGCCGGAGGCAATCACCTGGATCTGAATCTTGCCTTGCGGAATGGTGGGAATCTGAACCATTCCTTCCTGATTGGTCTTGGTTTCCCACTGCGTGCGGATCTTGCTGTACAGCTTCATCTTTTCGCGGCCGGAAACGAATCTGATGATGACGCTGGCCCGATCGAGCGGCTTGCCGCCCGGCGTTACCACATGAATGCTCAGCTTCGTCTTTGCCACATCGGCATGCAGAACAGTTCCGGAACAGAACAGGGCAAGAGTAAGCAGCATGCGTCGCATACCCTGATTATGCGGCATCGGGAATCAGGAACCGCGCCGCCCTTCCCTGCGCTTTCATTGCGGCTTCGGCGGCAAGGTATCCGCTGCGGACCGCGCCTTCCATCGTCGCCGGCCAGCCCGAGCGCGTCCAGTCTCCGGCGAGCGCAAAGTTGGGAAGCGCCGTCTGCGCGGCGGGACGAAGACCCTCCAGACCCGGCTTCGCGGAAAACGTGGCCCGCACTTCCTTAATCACCTGCGCGCGTTCCAGTTTGGCTACGCGCGCCACGGGGAAGAAGTCGGCCAATTCGCGCACCGCCAACTCGATCACTTCCGGCCGCGGCATGGCGGTTAACGACCGCGAGGCGCTCACCACAAGCTGCAGGTACCGGCCTTCGCTCTTGTTAAACATCCATTGGATGGTGCGGTCCAGCAATGCGGCGTGGGGAAGGCGCGTGATCGGGCGATCGAACCACAGATGAATTCCAGTAATGGGCGAATGTTCGAACGGCCCGCTGTCGAACGCGAGAAAGGGCGCAAGTTGAGCCAGCCGCTCGAATGGCACGGCGCTGATATAGTAATCCGCCGTATGCGGAATCCCGCCCGCCCGGATACCGGAAACGCGTCCATCGGCGGTTTCAATTTCGGTTGCCGGACAGCGGCTGTGGATGCGCACGGTGCTCATCCGCTGGAGCGCATCGGTTGCGTAAAGCTCCCGCAGCGGAACAGCGGGAATACCCATTTCGTACGCGCTTGCGGATTCCAGCATCGCGAGCCAGAAAACCTGAAGGCCGTGGGCCGCCGCCATCCGGTCCAGCTCTTCATTCACCGCGCTCACCAGCACGTGCCTCCAATAGCGCTCAATGGCCTGCGCGGTCTGCTCCTTTTCGCGCAGCCAATCCAGCATCGTGATGCGGTCCAAATCGGCGCGCTTGCGTTCCGATGGAATCGCCAGCATGGCGCGGCCGATGGATGCCTTGTCGGCAAAGTTTAAAAACTTCAAACCCGCGAACGATCCGGCGAAGTGCATCGGTTTTGGCAATATCCCGCGCTTCAAGCTCGACACGCGCCCGCCCGGTTCGAGAAAGAAGTACTCGGGATAGAAGCGGATCTTGCCGCCGGCGCCCATGCGCTCGTAGAAGTTCAGCAGATTATGGCAGCAGCGCAGAAGGACGTGCTGGCAGTTGTCAATCACCTCGGAGTCTTCGCCCGCCGCCGGCCAGGATGTTGCGCGTCCACCCAGGAAGGCGCGTGTCTCAAACAGGTCCACTTGCCAACCTGCGCCTCCCAGCGCCGCGGCTGCCGAGAGTCCGGCCAAACCGCCGCCCACAATGATTACGGAACCCACTCCCAAAGTGTAGTGCTTCCCGCTTTTCGTGCGCTAGACGGGGATGATTTCCTCCCCGGCAATCACGTACACGCGATCCCCCGGTGCGCGTCCCACCAGGGCGGCTCCGGTGAGTGAGCCGAATGCGGGCAGCACGCCGCAACACTCGCTGAACCAAAAGCAGGCCAGGGTCGTTTTCTCTTTGCCGCGCCCGGTCAGCCGGATCGCCGGATGCATGTGCCCCGCCAGCGCATAGCCGTACTTCGCCTCGCCGGGGTAGTGCTGAAAGGCGAAAGGAGGCTCCAGCACCGGGGCGTCCGCGCAGCGGATATTTAACTCCGCCGATGGATCTCCCGAACGGCGGTCGTGATTGCCGCGCACCAGCAGAATGTCCAACTCCGCGTGCCCCTTGCGCCACTCCGCTACCGTTTTGAGCGCCGCGCGGCCTTCACGGGCATGAATCGCATCTCCCAACAACACCATGCGCCGCGCTCCCGTAAGCTCCACCAGGCCGGTAAGCCGCTGCATATCGGAAGACGTTGTCCCTCCTGGAATCGGAATCGCCGCCGCGCGAAGCGTAGCCGCTTTTCCCCAGTGAGTGTCCGCAACCAACAGGGTGGCCGCGCGGGGCCAGTAGACGGCCCGCTCCGGCAGAAGCACCAACTGCTCGCCTGCCACGGTCACTTCCAATTTCATGCGTGGGCCGGTTCAACCTGCGCGGCCATGCGGCGGATGCGATCGCCCAACTTCTCCGAGCTCACGCGGTTTCGCGTCCGGTCTACCATCAGGGGAAAGCACAGGGGTGAGGGCCGCTGCATCTCTTGGATCACCACGGTGGCTTGCGACAGCCGGTCCAGCGTTTGCCCCAGCCGGCTGCGCTCCAGTTGCCGCTCCAGTACTTCGCGATGCGCCTGATCCAACAGCAGATTGCCGGAATCGTAACGCATGAACACATCGAACAGCAGGCCGCTGGATACTTGCAACTGGCGCACGCTCTTATTCTGGCCTGGGTAGCCGTTAAACGTAAGACCCGCCACGCGCGCGATTTCCCGGAACTGGCGGCGCGCCATCTCCGCTGCGTTCAGGCTTGCGGGGATGTCCTCGGCCAGACCGGTGGGCGCGAGCAAACCGGCCGCGAGCGCTTCCTCGATGGGGGCGCGACTTGGGGCCAGCAGTTCGAAGCCATAATCGTTGCAGGAAATGGAAAAGGAGATAGGCTCAATGCGCGAAATGCGCCATGCCATCAGAGCGGCCAGCCCCTCATGCACCAGACGTCCCGCAAATGGATAGAAGAATAAGTGGTGGCCTTCGCGGGTCACCACGCGCTCGATCAGGAATTCGTCCGCGCCGGGCACGCGGGAGATGGAAGCTTGCGTGGCGAACACGCTTTTCAAAGCTTCCATCTCAGGCCCTGCGAACACGCCGTTGCGCGCCTGTTCGAAACGTTTCCGCAATGCCGCGGCCAACTCGTTCGAGAGCGGCATCCGGCCGCCTTCCCAGCTCGGGATGATGCCGCCCGCCGTTACCGCCGCTTTCTTCACCCAGGCCGTCATGTCGCGCACCCGCACGAACTCCAGCACCTTGCCGGAGAACGCGAACCGGTCCCCTGGGCGCAGCCGCGCGATGAACCCTTCTTCCACGCTGCCCAGGCGGCCTCCCGTCATATAGCGGACATCCATCGCGGCATCGCTCACAATTGTTCCAGTAGATAGAAGGTGGCGGCGGGCCGCGGTGCGGTTCGATATCACGAACTTGCCGTCTTGCAGAGTGACGCGCGCATATTCCGGGTACGCGCGCAAGGCTTCTCCCCCGTGCGTGACGAACCCCAGCACCCAATCCCATTCGGCGTGCGAGAGATCGCGAAAGGCGTACGTTTCCCGCACTTCGTCGAACATCTCCCGGTCTACGAACCCGCCCGATACCGCGACCGTCACCAGCCATTGAGCAAGCAGATCGAGTGGCCGTTCCACCGGGTAGCGGCTCTCAATCGCGCCGGCGGTCACGGCGTCGCGCGCCGCCGCCACTTCCACCAGTTCCCACGCGTGCGTCGGGGCGCACGTCACGCGGCTTAATACCCCGGGCCGGTGCCCGCTGCGTCCGGCGCGCTGAAGCAGGCGTGCCACACCCTTCGGGCTGCCAATTTGAATCACACGGTCGACGGGCGTGAAATCCACGCCCAGATCGAGACTGGAAGTACAGACGACGCAGCGCAGCGTTCCCGCGCGCAGGCCATCTTCTACGAAGTCACGCGTTTTGCGTTCGAGCGATGCGTGGTGCAGCGCGATTTGCGCCGCCCAATCCGGACGCGCGGCCAGAATCGCCTGAAACCAAATCTCCGTTTGCGAACGCGTGTTGGTGAAGACCAGCGTGGTCTGACCTTCCTCAATAGCGCCGATTACCTGAGGCAGCATGTTGATTCCCAGGTGACCGGCCCATGGAAAATTGTCCATGTGTTCAGGAATCAGGGAATCGATGCGGACCTCTTTCGGCACTAGCCCCCGCACCAGCCGCCCTTGCTCCCAACCTTTGCCAAGCAGGGTCGCGCGCGCCGTATCCAGGTTACCGAGAGTTGCGGAAAGACCCCAGGTGCGCATCCCGGGATTCCAACGGCGGAGCCGCGCCAAAGCCAGTTCCGTTTGCACGCCGCGCTTCGAACCCATCAGTTCATGCCATTCGTCGGCAATCACCAGGCGTAGGCCGCGGAACAGTTCGCGTGCATCTTCCCGGGCCAACAGCAGCGCCAGGCTTTCGGGCGTGGTCACCAGAGCGGTGGGAAGCTTCTTCTTTTGCCGCGCGCGAATGGAAGCTTTGGTGTCGCCGGTTCGCTGTTCCAAACGCCAGGGGATGTCGAGCCCGATCAGCGCCGTTCGCAAGGCATTCTCGGTATCCGCCACCAGCGCCCGCAGCGGCGTGATCCAAAGGACGCGCAAAGGCGGATTCACCTCTCCATCGCCCATCGTCCATTCCAGCAGCGGCCCCATCCATGCGGCATATGTTTTGCCCGTGCCTGTGGCCGCGTGGATCAGCCCGCTTTTGCCGTTCAAATACGCGCGCCACACTTCTTCCTGAAACGGAAACGCTTTCCAGCCGCGCGAAGCGAACCACTTCTTCACCTTGGCAAAACCCGCCTTCCCGCCGCTCACGGCTTCTCTCCAATCAGTGCCCGGATGGTTTCGATGGTGTCTGCTTCGGAAGCCGGCTTATCCGTCCGCCAGCGCGCCATGCGTGGAAATCGTACGGCGATCCCGGATTTATGGCGCGGGCTTTTCTGAATGCCCTCAAACGCAAGTTCGAAAACCAGCTCCGGCTTCACGGCTCGCACTGGCCCGAACTTCTCGATCGTGTTGCGCCGGACAAACGCGTCCACCTTGTGAATCTCTTCATCGGTCAAGCCGGAATACGCTTTGGCAAACGGCACCAGGGTATCGCCATCCCAAACGGCGAAGGTGTAATCCGTAAACAGGCTGGCGCGCCGGCCGTTCCCGGGCTGTGCATACAGCAGCACGGCGTCCACGGAGAAAGGCTCGATTTTCCACTTCCACCAATCGCCGCGCCTGCGCCCCACGCGGTACGGCGAACCGCGCCGCTTCAGCATGAAGCCCTCCACTTTGCGCTCCCGCGATTCCCCCCGAAGCGCAATCAACTCATCCCAGGATTTCGCCTGCACTATTGTGGAAAGAAGCAGCCGGTTGCTGTCCCGCGTCGCCTCTACCAGAGAGGCCAGCAGCGCGCGCCGCTCTTCGATGGGCCGTTCGCGGATGTCTTCGCCTTTCCATTCCAGAAGATCATAGGCCAGGATCACCACCGGCACATCGGCCAAAATCTTAGGGCCAAGCACTTTGCGCCCGATGCGGCGCTGCATCTGGGCGAACGGCAGCGGCGCGCCATCCTTCCAAGGCAGAATCTCGCCGTCGATCACGGTGCCTTCCGGCAGCATGCTGCCCAACGCTTCCAACTCAGGGAAACGCTCCGTCACCAACTCTTCGCCGCGGGACCAGATAAAAGTTCGAAAGCGGCGCCGGATCAGTTGGCTCCGGATGCCATCCCACTTCCATTCCACCTGCCATTCCGCGATGTCACCGAGTTGGCTGATTTCGCCCTCGACCGGGTAGGCAAGAAAGAATGGATACGGCCGGCTGATGTCGGCGTCCCCGGATTCTTTGGCGATTAGCTGCGTGTAGAACTCCGCCGTGGGGTGCCAGTCCCCCATCATCCGGTGTGCGATCACATTGCCGTCCACCGCCGAAACCTGTGCCAGAGCCCGGACTACCAGGCTTTGCGACACGCCCACGCGAAACGCGCCCGTAATCAGCTTGTTCCAAACGAACCGCTGCGCATCGTCCATCTCCCGCCAGGCGTCTACCAGGGAAGTGCGCCGCTCCGCATCGTCCCATCGCGCGAGGGGCAGCAGCCGTTCTTCCACCCAGTAATGAAGCGGCCGGTCGGTGGACCCGCCGGGATCGGGCAGCAGAAGAGCGATGGTCTCCGCCAGATCTCCCACTGCTTGGTAACATTCGTCAAATAACCAGGGCGGCGCGGCCGCTTCTTCAATCGCCCAATCCACAAGTTTGCGTGTTTCAATCAGCCGCTTCGGCCGGCGCCCAATCAAAAAGTGGATGGCCCAGACCGCATCTTCGGGCGGCACAGTGCTGAAGTACCGGACCAGCGCGTCTGTTTTGAGTCCGGTCTTTGTGGTTTCGTCGAGCGCGGAATAGAGGGCCGCAAAGGCCTTCACGGTTCAGCCTCGACCGGTTCCTCGTCACGCTCGCCTTCGTACCGCGTTTCGAGAGAACGCGCCTGCTTGCCGTGTTCCGTAAGCCATCGGACCAGCGGTGCGCGGTAACCATGCGTGACCAGCACCTGTTCGGCCCCGGTAGCATCGATGGCAGCTAGTAAGCCTGGCCAGTCCGCGTGGTCGGACAGCGTGAACCCGCGGTCCAGTGAGCGCCTCCGCCGCGTCCCGCGCACCCGCATCCAGCCGGAAGCGAACGCGGTTGAGGCTGCGCCGAACTTTCGCATCCAGGTGGTTCCGTTGCAGGAGGGGGGCGCGACGATCAATGCCCGGCTCCAATCATGGCCGCGATCCACGCCGCCCGAATAATGGGTCTCGGGCAAGACGATGCCTGCGTCCCGGTACACCTGATTCAGCTTCTGAACAGCGCCGTGGCAGAAAATGGGTCCAATTGCGGGATCTACCCCTGCGATCAGCCGCTGCGCCTTCCCGAGAGAGTAGGCGAACAGAACGCTGGCGCGGCCCGCATCCTGGTTGTCCCGCCACCATTGATTGACTTGCGTGAAAACTTCAGATTCGGGCCGCCAGCGATAGATGGGAAGCCCGAATGTGGACTCAGTAATAAACGTGTTGCAGCGGACAGGCTCGAACGCCGTGCAGGTGGCGTCTTGCTCCACTTTGTAATCGCCCGAAGCCACCCACACCTCGCCCCCGTATTCCACGCGTGCCTGAGACGACCCGAGGATGTGTCCTGCCGGGTGAAGCGAGACCCGAACGCCGTTCAGGTAGATCGGCTCCCCGTAGGGGATGCCTTCGATCACCGCATCCGCGCCCATTCGCGCGCGCAACACTCCTTCCCCCGGCTTCGACGTGAGATACCGCTGAGAGCCCCATCGCGCGTGATCGGAATGCGCGTGAGTGACTACCGCTTGGCCAACCGGACACCACGGATCGACGTGGAAGTTTCCCTGTTCACAGAACAGCCCGTCGGGAGTAACCGCAAGCAGCGGTTTCGGAAAGGGAGCCACTTTGTTCCATGATAGAGTGTTGTAACCAGATCGCGGGGGGACCACGATGAAGGCTTTTTTCACGGCTACTGCACTGTTTGGAGCGCTGCTTACAACCTCGCCTCCCCTCTTGGATGCCCAGGAAAATGAGGCGGCTTCAACGCTCGCGGCGCTTGCCCGGGCAGCCAGGGCGGCGCCTCAGGATGAGATCGCGCAACTCCGGTACGCGGAGTTTCTGGACCGGTATGGCGACCCGGAGGCGCGCGCCGTTTATCGCAAGCTGACCGGACCTGCGAAGACGGCGGCCGTCTCAAGACGTATCGTGCTTCTGGATCTGATTGCGGGTGACCGCGCCGCCGCCGATTCCGATCTCGCCGCCTACCATTCCGCCGGTGGAACCGATTGGAAAGACGTCAGCTGGAAGGCCCCCGCGGCCGCTGAACCGCTCCAGTTCATCACCATCCCCGGAC
>JALYXI010000036.1 GCA_030947245.1 Acidobacteriota bacterium | reverse complement strand
ATACCGGCGGATTCGGAATCGCTAGGTTGCCCCTGCTGACCATCGCTCTGTTGGCCTCCCTGCCGGCCGCCGCCCTGCTGA
The DNA here is from genome assembly GCA_030947245.1 of Acidobacteriota bacterium. Taxonomy (GTDB): domain Bacteria; phylum Acidobacteriota; class Terriglobia; order Bryobacterales; family Bryobacteraceae; genus JALYXI01. The sequence continues at coordinate 9,051 of JALYXI010000036.1, read as the reverse complement.
CCCTGGCCCTGTTGTCCTTGGCCCTGCTGGCCTTGCTGACCCTGTTGCCCAGGCTGTCCCTGTTGCCCTTGTTGTCCTTGTTGTCCTTGTTGGCCTTGTTGGCCTTGTTGCTGAGCTTTGCCTTGCTGCTGTCCCGCCTGAGCGCCGCCCTGCCTGCCTCTGCCTTGCTGCTGGGCAGCCTGCGCCATCTGCTCGATTTGTTGGCGAAGTTTCTCAGCCTGGGCCAGAGCTTGTTCGCCATCTCCCTTACCCGGCTGGCCGCCTTTACCCATTGCTTCCTGCGCCTTTCGCAGGTCATTGGTCATCTGGTCCAGCGCTTGGGTGACAGGCGCTTCGCGCATGACGGCATAAGCGCCCATCCCGCGCTTCAGCGCCTCCGCAGTCCACTTCATCCGGGTTTGCACCTCGTCCTGCTGCATCCGGCCAAGCGCTTCGCGCAGCTTGCCCGAAGCCGCTTGTTGTGTCTGCGCCATGTCGCGAGCCGCTCGCTGCATCTCTTGTTCAAGCCGGTTCAGGTCATCGATCATGCCCTGCTTTTCCTGCGCCATCTGCCCCGAAAGCTGCTGCTTGGGCGATTCGTTCCCCTGGCCGCTTCCAAAGTTCTTCCGCAACCGGCCTGAGAAACTCTCCTGCTGTTTCGATAAGCGATCCGCCTCGCGCACCAGATTCTCCATCTGATCGCCGGATTGCTGCTGCCGCATGCTGGAAAGCATGTCGCGTGCTTCCGCCAGACGATCAGCCGCCCTCCGCGCATCAGCCTGAGCGCGCGCCTGATCGGGAGACTGCTGCCCTTGTTGATTCCCTTGACCCTGCTGCGGCGCCCGCGATGAAGCCGAACTGCTCATATCACGGGTTGCTTCCGTCAACCGGGCCAGAGCCTGCTCCAATTGCCGCTGCTGCCCGCTCTGCATTCCACCACGCTGTTGTGAGGATTGTCCGCGGGAAGCTTGCTGCCCTTGAGATTGGCCTTGTTGCCCTTGTTGCCACTGTTGGCCCTGTTGGCCCTGTTGGCCTTGCTGACCCTGTTGACCTTGCTGGCCCTGTTTCCCTTGTTGACCCTGCTGCCCCTGTTGGCTTTGCTGCCCTTGCTGTCCTTGCTGCTCCGAACCGGATTGGTCCCGCGCAAGCTGCTCCATCTGCCGCCGCAATTCTTCCGCGTCTCGCCGCAGCATCTCCTGCTGCCACCGCTGCTGCGCCGACTGTTGTTTGTTCGCCTGTTGTTGAGCCAGTTCCTGTTGCCGGCGCGCCAGCTCCTTCAACTTCGCCAGGGCATCATCCACTTCCTTCTGCTTCTTTTCCGCCGCCGACTGCTGCCCGCTCTCGTACTGGTTTTTCTCGGTATCCAACTCGAGATCGAACATGTTCTCCAGATCGCGGCTGGCACTCTGGCCGCCACCGCCTCCCCCGCCCTGTTTCCCGAACGCCACCTGAATCTGGCGGAACGTAGCCTCCGCCCGCAGCAGGTATTGAAGAGCTTTCTGCTCCGGCGTCAGCGCGTTCTTAAACTGCTGCCCCCGCAATTGCTCCGAAGCCGGACCCATGGCTTCCACAGCTTTCTCCATATCTTCGGTGAACGCCTTAAATGCCGGATTGTTCTCGGACAGCTGCCGTGCCTTCATCCGGTTCGCCAACGACTGCGCCTGGTCCCGTAATTTGGCTTGCACTTCAGCCAGGTACTTGGCGTTTTCCGCCGCGCCGGTCTTCTCTCTCCCCTTCAATTGATTCCACGTAGCGGCGATCACTTCTTTCTCGCGCTCCGAAATTTTCTGCTCCTGGTCCTGTTGTCCGCCCTGGCCGCCGCCCGCCTGAGCCTGCGAGTACTCTTTCTCGAAGGGCTGCGCTTCTATGAAATAGATATCGGATCGCGAAGTGGTGCGCGCATCCCGCGCGGTGGCATAGAAGCTCACCACATCGCCCGGAACCAGCTTATAATCCTCCAGAAACAGGGTAGTGGAGCCGTCCGCTTCCTTCCGGCCCTTGCCGTTCAGCACGGAAACGGATTTCTCTTCGGCGCCATTCACGGAATAGTGCACCTCCAGGCCCTGAAGCCCGAAGTCGTCCTTCCCTCTGACATTTACGGCCACTTCCTCCACCGGGCTCGCCTTGAAATCCTTGCCGGGACGCAGAACCGTCACGGTCGGGGGAGAATCGCGCCTCGCTTCGATGAAGTAATTCTCAGTCAGCCGCACCATTTCTCCCGCGTCGGGGGTTGCGACGTGATACATGTCATCGGTTTTGATGGGAACGCGCGCGGTCAGGCGCCCATTGCTACTCGTCAGATCGATTTTAGTTCCGCTGTCCAACATCAGGCTCGCGTGCTCCAGCGGACGATCCGTCTCCACCTCTACCTCGGCCTCCGTTCCTTCCACAGCCCGCAGGTCGCCGCCGGGATCTTCCGTTTCATTCTTTAAACCAAGAAACGAGGGGTAGTGATAAATCACCTTGATCTTTTTCACCGCGGGCAGATCGACGACGGTGAATTTGTAGCTGTTCGACTTCACCCCGCCCGCTTCCACGTAGTACTCCACATCCTCGGGAACGCCGGCAAGCAGAAACTCATAACCGGGCGAACCCGCTCTGGGCATCATCGCCGCTTCTTCCCACTTGGGAGAGCTGGCGTACTTGGCGAACACGTTCACCTTGCCGGCCGTGAAGCCGGAAAGAGTGGCGGTTATGGTCTGGTCCGAACGGCGGCGGATGCGGTGCGTGCCCGGTTCCACCCTGATGGTGTAGAAGGGCTTGCGATCCGCGCGCGGAACCCCGCCCCATAGCAGCGCCGTTCCATATCCCAAAAAGCCCGGTCCCGAAACGCCCAGCCACAACAGAACCGTGATCGCAATCGCCGCTACGGAACCGAAGCTGACAATCCAGCTCCGCGGCACAATCGGTTCCGAAGCCCGTGTATTGGCTACCGACATAGCATCCGCGGCAAGAAGCGGCAGAAACGGATCCGCCGAGTTCGTTTTCGCTTTCTCCGTGAAAGTAAGAAGCCGCTGCCCGAATTCAGGGAACCGCTGTTCGGCCCGGTTTACGGCGCGCCGCCGGTTCAAGCGCAGCAACGGCAGAACCAGCCCTGCGCCCAATGCCGCGGCCACCGCGAAGAACAGAAGCACCCGCGACCAGAACACGCTGGGCGCGGAGAACGAAAAGTGATTTGCAACCAGCACCAGAAGCACGGTGACCAGAAGAGCGGCAGAGCCCAGAATGGCGGCGCCGCGCGTGACCGAAAGCAGGCGAAGATTGCGCTCCAGCTTCCGCAGGTAAGTATCGAGTTGCTGCAGGGGGTTCATGCGGCCTCTTTATCCTTAGAAAGGTAACGGTTGCCAATGACGGATTCGGCAATAGCTAATGATAGCGCCGCTAAAAGTACGTACCACCAGAGGTCGATGGTGCGCGGCTCCGTCCGGCTTCGCGCACCCCCGGTATCGGAATTTGTGGCCGGTGCGCCGGCGCCGGTATTCCGCCAAAGCTGAATGGTTTCCTCCGGCATGATCTCCAGATTGGATTCTTTTCGATCCGGGTTCACCGCCGCCAGTTCCCGCTGTCCGTTCGGGCGCCGCACATCATAGAAGCCCGCACTCGAAAGCGTCACGCCCTGCGCCTTCGCGGCTTCCGAGAGGGAAAGAGCGCGCTGGCCGTCCGGCCCGATCACCTCTACGGCGCCGGCCTTTTCGCCGCCGGTACGAAGGTCCAGATACGAACCCGCGGTGTAAGTCGACGAGCGCTCATCGATGCCGCCCAGATAGTGGGTGGTCTGTTCCACGAAGGGCACGAAGGCCGCGCTCAGCGGAAAATCGTTCGCGATGTTGTCCAGCGGCGACGTAAATACCATCACACGCCCCTCACCGTATGCCTGCTCAAGAAACAGCGGCGCCCCGGAAGCCAGCCGGGCAATCACGCGCGCGGTACCCGGCTCAACGGGAACCGTTTGGAAGAACTTCACCGCTTCCCACCGGTTCGCGCGGCGGATTGCCGGGTGGGACGAATCGAGGGAGGTGACATTTTGAAAACGCCCGCCTTCCGGCACTTCAAAACGCGCGCCGGAAAGAGGCAAATCGGTCAGCGCTACCGTTCCACGCCCTCCCGATTGCCGCCCCAGCAACTCCAACACAGATCCCCCATTGCGGACATACTCCCGCAGATTGCTTTCCAATCCGCGCGTAAGCGGTGGGAGGTCGGAAAGCACAATAAACGCATACTTCGCCGGAGCCAGCGCCGCGGCCTGCTCCGGCGTCGCGGCCGTCAGGGTGAAAGCCGGTTCGTTCGAACTCTCCAGCGCGGTCCGGAAATAGAGAAATGCCCGCGGGTCGCGCGAGTCATGAACAAACAAAGCCGGCCGGGGATCGGAGCGTTCGGTTGAGAAGAAGAAGTGATCGTCCTGCGGAAATCCATCCGCGCTGTTGATCCGGATCTCACCGCGCGTCAATCCATACGGCGCTTCAAAGTTGCTGAATTCAACCTGCACCCTGCCGTTAGCGGGGACATCGGCCTCTCTGTATCCCGCGGACTTGCCATTGAGAAACAGCGTGGCGTTCAGCCGCTTTGCCGGCGTGTTGAAGCCTGACACCGCCGCCAGAATGCGGGCCCGCTTCGGATCATAGATATGCCTCGGCGCAATTACGCCCGCCACCGCGAAGTTCGGGATGGTCTGCCGGGCCGCCGCATGCGGAATCAGCTTGATATTGGGCGCAAGCTCAAGATCCGTGAAACTGGCCGGCATGGAGGACTTTTGCATGTCGCTGAACAGGTGCACTTCAAGCGGCCCGCGCAGCGGCTGCGCCAGCACGCGAAGCTGCCGGGTAAGATCGGCGTAAGAGCTGGCGGAATCCGCCGGTTCGATCGAATCGAGCGCGGTACGCGGCTTCGCGCGGTCCTGGGTTAAATCCGTCAACAAATGCGTTTGGGCGGCGAAGGAGAGGATCTGCGCGCTGTCCGATCCGTGAAGGCCGGCCAGCAGTTTCTGCGCATCCGCCTTTGCCATTGCAAACCGCGACCCTTCGCGCATGCTGAAGCTGTTATCCACGGCAATCACGACATTGCGGCTGGAACTGGCGCTTACCAAAGAGGTGGACCGCAAAGCCGGTCTGGCGAACGCCAGCACCAGGAGCAGCAGGAACAACGTCCGAAGTGAAAACAGAAGCAGGTATTGCAGCCGCCGGTGCTTCACCGAACTCTGTGTCCGCTTCTCGAAAAACATGAGCGAACTGAAGGGAGTCGGGGTTGTCTTGTGGCGCTTCAGGAGGTGAATGTACACCGGCAACCCGAGCGCGGCCAAAGCTGTGAAGAACGCCGGCGCAAGAAATGACATTTAATGCCGGCCCTGCCGTAACGTGAGATATTCGCGGAGCCCTTCATCGAGCGGCCTGGATGTATTCATCAGGTAATAGTCCAGCCCCGCGGCTTGTGCGGCGGTCTTCAGTGCCGCCAGGTGATCCCTCATTTTCACCCGGTATTCGGTCTTGCTGTACTCCGGGCTCACTTCCATCGCGTGCTGCGTTTCCATGTCGATCAGCAGCGTGGAATCCCGGAAAGACGGTTCGATTTCCCGCTGATCCAAAACATGGAACAGAATCACTTCATTGCCATGAAACCGTAACGGTTCGACAGCCTTGATGATGGTGGCGGGCTGCTCGTAGAAATCCGAGATCACGGCAACAATTCCGCGCCGCCGCAAGAACTGCTGGAAGTGCAAAAAAGGCTTGGCGAAATCGGTATGGGTGCCCACCGCGGAATGCTCGATCGCGTGGAGAAGCCGGTGTAACTGCCCCTGTTTCGTCGACGGTGGAATGTAAGTGGTGACGTCCTCATCAAACACAATCAGCCCGGTGGCATCACGCTGTAAGTTCCCCAAGTACGCAAGCGACGCGGCAAGGAACCTGGAGTAATCCAGCTTGTTCATGGGTGAATTGCCAAAACCCATGCTCGCGCTGGTATCGAGCAGCAACAGGAGTTGGGAATTCGTTTCCCCGCGGAAGCGCTTGAGAAAGGGCTTGCCCGTGCGCGCGAAAACGTTCCAATCGACGTGCCGGAGATCGTCGCCCGGAGTATAAGCGCGGTACTCCGCAAACTCCTGGCTGAATCCGAAGTCGGGCGAGCGATGCAAGCCGGCAACGAATCCATCCACCACGGTCTTCGCAACCAGATCGAGAGAAGAGATGGTGGACAGCGTTTTAGGATCCAGAAATCTCTGCATCGCCGTCAGGCCCCGGGGCGCTTCACTCCTTGGGCGCCAGCTTCGTGTTCAATACCTGTTGCAGCACATCGTCGGGCCTCTGTTTATCGCTCTCCGCATGAAAGTTCAGCAGGATGCGATGCCGCAACACGGGAATATACAGCGCCCGAATATCATCGAACGAAACATGGTACCGGCCCTTCATCAGCGCCCGGCACTTCGCAGAGAGCACCAGAAACTGAGCGGCGCGCACGCTGGCCCCATAGTTCACATACTTCTTCACAAAATCCGGCGCCACCGTATCCCGCGCCCGCGTCGCCCGCACCAGATCGATCGCGTAGCGGGAAACCGATTCGCCGATGGGCACCATGCGCACCAACTGCTGGAATTCCAGAATTTCTTCCGCCGTCGTGACCGGATCCGCCGCGGCGACGTGAGTAGTGGTTGTCAGATCCACCACCTGCAACTCTTCCTCCGCGGAAAGATAATCCAGCAGCACATTGAAGAGAAACCGGTCCAACTGCGCTTCGGGCAGCGGATACGTTCCTTCCAACTCAATGGGGTTTTGGGTTGCGAGCACAAAGAAGGGATTGGGGAGCATGTAGTTGTTCCCGCGCACGGTGCAGGCGCGCTCCTGCATCGCTTCGAGCAATGCCGATTGGGTCTTCGGCGGTGTCCGGTTGATCTCGTCAGCCAGGAGAATATTCGCAAAAATCGGGCCTTCGATAAACGTCCACGTGCGCCTTCCATTCGTGGGATCTTCTTCGATGATGTCAGTGCCGGTGATGTCGGAGGGCATCAAATCCGGAGTGAACTGAATCCGCTTGAAGATCAGGCCTAAAGTCTGCGCCATGGTTCGAACTAGCAGCGTTTTCGCAGTGCCCGGAAGCCCCGTGATTAGGCAATGGCCACCCACGAACAACGCAATCATCACCTGTTCCAGAACCTCTTCCTGGCCGACAATCACGCGGCGGACCTGCTGAGTAATCTTTCCTTCAACTTCGCGAAAACGGGCGACACGCGCCTGCAGAGCGTCTGGTGTGGTCATGAATTAGTCGGATGTGGCGGCGGAGAGTTCCAGAAGCAATTTTTGAGCGGGCTTAAAACCGGGCGCGGCTTCGAGTGAAGTCTCGACTTCCTCGCGGGCCTTGGCGTTTTGCCTGCCTATATGATAAGCACGCGCCAGATCGTAATGCGCCCCGGCCTGGTCCAGCGGCTTGGTAGCCACCAGAGCGGAGAACTCCCGGATCGCCCCGGCGGAATCGTTCAAGCCAAGCAGAATGGAACCCAGGCGCTTATGCAGATCGGCATCCTGAGGCACTATATAGTTCAAGCGTTCTAGCGCCGCCGCAGCCTCTTTCGGACGCTTCGCAGCTTCAAGCAAAGTGGCAAGCCGTTTCACGGTAGCCGGATCGCGCCCGCCCTGCCGCGAGTACCTCTGCAATTGATCGAGCGCGGATGCGGTATCACCCTTGGCAGTGTAAGCATCGGCAAGCGCGGCGTAGACGTTCCCCGATTCGACAAAATCCGGATACAGATCGCGTATGGCAAGGCCGATTCGAATTACTTCGTCCGGCGATTTCGGGTTCGCCGGATCGTGCAGCGTCTTAAATCTCTCCCGCCACTCGGCATAATGGTCGACCGTTGCTTTGGTACTTGCATCCAGCCAGGCATTGAACTGCTTGTCGAACTCAGCGGGGGCGAGCCCCAATTCTTTACGAACGACCGCGTCCGTAGTGGTGGTCCGGGCGAAGGCGTGAACCATGGCCAGCAACTTCGGCTCACCCCACTTTTGCGCGATATAGTCGCAGATCTTTCCCGCTTGAAAATAGGAAACCACCACCTGCGCCGGATACGAAGGATGGACAAAACCACGGTCGATTTCAGCAATCGGCAACAGCTTCCTGTTCTTGATCGCGAGGATCACGTCAGGGGTCAGCCGGTCTCCCCAATCGGGCGATGCGGCAGTCTCCTCATGCACCGCCATTCCTTCGGTGAACCATCGAGGCACGCGGAAATGCGTGGCCGTCAGGACATACACATGGCTCATTTCATGCCAGAGAGTGGAGGCCCAATGGAAATCGCCGGGGCGGCGGCCGGAAGGGCTGTCCATTGCGATCACATCCTCAAACGTAACCCCCAATGCGCCCAGCCCGGGCATGCCCATGGTACGTACCGCAAAATCCTCATGATCCGGGTAGACTTCCACCTGAACCGGGCGCGGCAAGCGCATCTGATATTTCTTGTCGTAGGCGGCCATGGACCGCTTCATTTCTGTTTCGAAGTACGGATGCAATACATCGGCTTCTTTCTTCTGAAGCCGCAGGATCGTATTGTCAGTCTTAAACGTAACGAAGTTCTTGTAGCTATCCATTAGCCGCAGCGAGTTCACCGTCGCGCTGTCTTTCCAGCCATGGTTGTAAGCCGTCTCCAGCGCCGTGCGGGCTTCCGCCTCGCGGCCCAGACGCATCAGATTGATTCCCAGATTCGAATATGCGCTATCGAGCCAAGGCGAAAGAGCCACAGCCTTCTTGTAGTATTCGATCGCCTCTTCATACCGCCGGTTCAGAACCAGAATGTTTGCGGCCATCTCATAGCCACGCCCATAGTGCGGGTCTTTCGCAAGGATTTTGTCGAACCACTGCTGCGCGGGTTGATCGGCCAAAAGTTCCACCGTCCCGCGAATGGCCATGGCATCGAGCGCCGCGGGCGATAGCGCGAGCGCCGCATCGGCTTCGGTCACAGCGCCTTTCGTGTCGCTATCCTCCAACTTCAAGCGCGCGATCAACTCCCGCGCTTCCACCAGCTTCGGGTCCGCCGCCAAGGACTTCTCCGCCAGAGTGATCGCTTTCCCATCAAAAGACTCGTCGGCCGCCACC
>JALYXI010000017.1 GCA_030947245.1 Acidobacteriota bacterium | reverse complement strand
AGCTCAAGCACCTCGAAGGCGTCAGTTAAAGAACAACCCGCTTACAACCGCATTGTTGCCGCTGTTGGCCGTCACCCGCATCTTCACATGGCCGGAGAGATTCCAAATCAGATACTGCCCGCCTGTGAATGCCGAGATTTTGCGTGTGTCCAGGATTACGCCGGTTGCCGCATCCAGGATATCGATTGTTTCCGACCGGGAGCCTCGATCCCAATCCAAACAATAAATCCCCACTTGGTGGGCATTCCCATCCGCCAGATTGACATCGACGATGAAGCTGCCTGCATACCAAGTTGAGGCAATCCGGTCCGTTGTGGCAGGTTTCAGCAGAGCGCGAACGTCCGGAGTCGAGGGAGACCACGTATACTGCCACTGGTTGGTAAATGCGACCTGAGCGTAACTGGGATACTTGACCGAATCGTTCGGAATGGCGTATCCACCCGCTCCGTAAACATTCTTCCAGTTGCCCTGAGTAACCGCATCGCTTTTTAGGAACACCGCAGTTGTTCCCTTTACTGGCGCTGTTACCACCAGGGTTACCGCCACGGTGTGAACGGCCGCGCCGCTTGAACCGGTTACAGTGAGAGGATAAGTTCCCGCCGGGGTGGAAGCGGCGGTGGTTACGGTCAAGGTGGACGCTCCGCTTGCGGCCAGGGTGGCGGGGCTAAAGCCGGCAGTGGCCGCGGAGGGCAAACCGGAAACGTTGAGAGCGACTGTCCCGTTGAACCCATTTGCCGGAGCGGAAGAAATTGTGTACGTGGCGGCGGTTCCGCTGACGACGCTCCGGGAAAAAGGCGATGCGGAAACGCTAAAATCCGGGGCCGCGGCGGCTCCAAAAAACAGGCCGCTGACGACCGCGTTGTTTCCCGCTGTTCGCGTGGCCCGGATGATGACGTGGCCGGTTAAGTTCCACACCAGGTATTGCCCGTTCTGGAATCCGGAAATCTTTTGGCTGTCGAGAACCGCCCCGCTCGCAAAGTCGAGCACGTCAATAGTTTCGGCGCGGCCGCCGCGGTCCCAATCCAGGCAATAGACGGCTACGGAATGCAGTGTCGCATCATTGAAATTGATATCCAACGTGACCGGCTGAGTCGAGAACCATGTTGAGGCGATCCGGCCCGTCGAGCTTGCTTGCTGGAGCGCACGCACATCGTTGGTGGAGGCGGCCCAGACCGCGGATTGATCGTTCATCCGGGTTACCGCGGCGTAAGCGGGATACGCGGTAGAATCCGCCGCGACCGCATAGCCATCCTGGCCGTAGACCGTTTTCCAGTTTCCCTGGGTACTGAGATCGCTTTTGACGAATGTCGCTGCGCCAGGCCTTGCCGGCGTGCCCGGCCAGTTGGCTTTGGCCGTGGCGGCAAACTTCTCCAACTGCGAATAATCGTCGGACCACGTCGTGTACATCATCCCGATGATGCCGGGAATTCCCCTGACTTGCGCCAGTTCCGTTGCCGCGGCTGCCGCGCCATCGCCGGAATCGTAGTAACCCGCGACAATCTGCTTATGTGGGACCGGCTGTTGCGGATTCGTTCCGGAAAACCAATTCGCGGAATTAGTGAGATTGCCGAGGTTCCAGTTCATGACGATCACGTCCTGGGGAAGCCCCTGCCACGATCCCGCCAGATCTCCTTCGACAAGGTAGTAATTGTTCACCGCGTTATGGTAAGGGTCGAACATGTCGTTCCAGACGTAGATGGGAGCAGATGGATTGATCCCGCGGAACAGGTTATAGGTTTGCCCGAAGTGCCAGGCGAGGAGTTGGCCTGCTGTCATGTTCTTCGCCTTTGCGGAAGCCGAGGAATTCATGTTCCGTATTTCGTCGTACCCCAAAAAGAATCCACCCGGATCAGGGAAGGTCTTCCCTACCGCGCCCGCGTTGTCAGTCATCCACTGCCAAACGTCCGGATCCGTCAGACTCGCTCCGGCATCGCCGTAGACCGGCTGTACGGCATACCAATCCATTGCTACAGTCTGGCCAGGGGTGAGCGCGCTTCCTCGCGGCACGGGCACCGTCATGGGAGCGTGCCAATAATCATCGAACACCGGACTCACCGCGAATTTGGGATCCGCGATCGCGCCGTAATCGGAATTTTCCGTGTAGACACGCCCTGGATTCCCGGGGTCGTAAACAGAAACCGGGTTACCCGCCCCGCGTACCACATAGACCAGAGCGGTTTCTTCGAGCGAGATATCGTCGAACCAAAGATTTCCCTGGTTGCCGCCCCACACGCCCATCAGAATGCTCATTACGGTGTGATTGCCACTATTGAATGTGTAATCCCATTGTGTCCAATCCTGATTGGCCGGCGTGCTGAGCCCGACATTGACCCGGTTGAACGCCAAGTTATCGTCACCGAACGCCAATACCTGCGCATAACCCTGAAAGTTCTGGGTTTTCGTGAACATGCGCATGTGGTACTGCCGCCAGGGTTGCACGGCGAACTTTTGAAAAAGTCGCGCATTTGCGGAACCGTTCAACGCTCCGCTGATGAGTCCGGAAGCGGTTCCGCTATGCGTCACGGAAGTGTCGATGACTGCTCCCGCATCCCCGTAGCCGAACCAGGCGGTTTTTCCGCTTTCGAAACCGCCGTTTACCAGCCCGGGGAACGAATTCACAATGTGCAGATTACGCCCGTCCGAATCCACTTGGAAGCGGGTGCCGACCACGGGTTCGCCCTCGGCCCAATTTGGATTGCGCCGGAGCATATCCGACGAATGACCATAAGGCGCAACCTGCGGCATCACTTTCAATCCTTTTGCCCGGGCATATTGAATTACCTGTTTCATATAAGAAGAATTCCACCAGGAGTATTGAAGCACGTTGATTCCGGTGTCCCACATCACGATGCCCGTGTAACCCGAAGCGGCGGCTCTGTCGATCAATCCCTCGCAGTACTGCACAGCGGATGGCGACGTAACATAGCTGTGTTGCCACAACCAAAGCTCGGGTGGTTGTGAGGACTGGGCCACGGCGAAAGCGCCGGAAGCCAACAAAAGAAATAGGCGTCTAATCATAGTTTATTTATTTGTTTTATAACTTTCGACAAATGGTGTTTCAAATAAACGGTTTCTCTCATGAAATCCTGCAGGATCCGCTTCCTACATCGGCGGTTCAATGAGATACTCGGAGGTCCATGATTCCGCCGCCCGCCTTTTTGGCCCAAACTCTCGATCAGCGAATCAGCGCCGTGGAAACGGCCGCGAAGAACGCGCAAAGCGCGGGTGACAACGCCTGGATGCTAGTGAGCGCCGCCCTGGTGCTGATGATGACCGGTCCCGGTTTGGCGCTCTTCTACGGGGGCTTGGTCCGCCGCAAGAATGTGCTTTCGACGCTGATGCACAGCTTTGTATTGATGGCGGTAGTGACTGTGCTCTGGGCGATGGTGGGTTACAGCCTCGCGTTCGGGGAGGGTACGCCCTTCCTGGGAGGCCTTCGCCACGTATTTCTAGCGGGTGTCGGCGCCGCGCCGCAGCCGGATTATGCGCCTACGATTCCACATCAGACCTTCATGATTTACCAGCTCATGTTCGCGATCATCACCCCGGCGCTGATCTCAGGAGCTTTCGCGGAACGGATGAAGTTCAGCGGAATGCTGATTTTCACGTGCGCCTGGATGTTTCTGGTGTACTTCCCGATGGCTCACATGGTCTGGGGCAAGGGCGGATTCCTGAATGCGTTCCTGGGGGGAAGGTTCCCGTGTCTCGACTTCGCCGGCGGCACGGTAGTTCACATCACGAGCGGCGTTTCCGCCCTGGTTTGCGCTCTTTACCTGAAAAAGCGTATCGGGTATCCGAATGAACCGATTCGCCCGCACAGCATTGTCATCAGCGTGATTGGCGCGTCACTTCTGTGGGTGGGCTGGTTCGGCTTCAACGCAGGCAGCGCTCTGGCCGCTTCGAGCCTGGCCACGAGCGCCTTTGTGGCTACCCACTTCGCAGCGGCCAGTGCGGCGCTGGCGTGGATGTTCGCCGAATGGTTCCAGCACGGCAAGCCCAGTGTACTTGGCGCAATTTCGGGATGCGTGGCCGGATTGGTCGCCATCACTCCGGCATCGGGCTTTGTCCAGCCTATGCCGGCGCTGCTGATTGGCGCAGCCGCCGGACTGGTGTGCTATTTTATGGCGACTTCCGTAAAGCGCAAGTTTGGCTATGACGATTCTCTCGATGCGTTCGGCGTACATGGCGCTGGCGGAACTCTTGGCGCTATCCTGACCGGTGTTTTCGCGACGAGCGCGGTGAACGATGGCCTAAAGGACGCCGCAGGCAAGGTGATGCCGCTCGGCTTGGTGGATGGCCATGGCGCGCAGATTTGGAACCAATTGATAGGAAGCGCTATTGCCTGGGGGCTCGCGATTGCCGGAACTTTGATTGCCTTGAAGCTCGCCGATGTATTAACGGGCGTCCGCGTTTCCGCGGAAGACGAGCGCACGGGCCTGGACCTGACGCAACATGGAGAAGAGGGCTATCTCCTGGAATCTTAACCTGGAATCTTAACCATGAAGAAAATTGAAGCCATAATTCAGCCGTTCAAGACCGACGAGGTGAAAGAGGCGCTGAAGGCAATCGGCATCGATGGGATGACCATCACCGAAGTGCGCGGCCATGGCCGTCAAAAGGGCCACAAGGAGGTTTACCGGGGCCAGGAATATACGGTGGACCTTCTGCCGAAAGTTAAATTTGAGATGGCCGTCCCCAACAACCGGGCCGAAGAAGTCATCGAGACATTGACACGCGCCGCGAGGACGGGCCAGATCGGGGACGGCAAGATCTTCGTTTCGGACATTGCCGAGGCGGTACGGATTCGCAACGGGGACCGCGGAGATGCCGCGCTCTAACGACATCGACGCGCTGGTGCTGAGACTGGCGCCCGAACTTCCGGGAACGGCGCTTCTTGCCGTCGGCGGGTATGGCCGGAGAGACCTCTTTCCCTGCTCCGATATCGACCTGCTGCTGGTCTCCGAGCAGCCGCCGGGCCCGGCTTTCGCAGCTTTCCTGCGCGTTCTTTGGGATTCCGGCTTGCGCGTCAGCCAAAGCGTTCACTCCGTAGCCGATTGCCTCACCCTGCACGAAGGCAACCTGGAATTTACGCTGAGCCTGATGGATCGCCGCTTCCTGGCAGGCGATCCGGCGATTTGGAACGAAGTGGATTCCGGCTTCGGACGGATGTTCAGGCGGAGGCGCAACGAAATCGCTCTCGCCACAACTCGCCTCACCCGCGACCGGCACGCCTGCGCCCAGAACACGATCTACCACCTGGAGCCGAACGTGAAAGACGGCCCGGGGGGCTTGCGCGATCTTCACATCCTTGAATGGTTCCAAGCCTCGCATCATCTGGAAAAGCCGGTAAAGACTTTATCCGGCTTGCGCCGGGGATTGCACGAGATTTTCGGCCGCGACCAGAACATCCTGACGTTTGAGGCGCAGGATCGTTTGGGCGCTTCGCCGGATGAGGTGATGGCCTCCTATTTCCGCGCGGCGCGAAAAGTACAGCGCTCCATCAACCGCTGGATGGATGCTGAGGAATCCCGAGCCAGCCCGTTGTTCGCGCGCCTTCGCGACCGCTCTTCCGCTTTGTCCACCCCTGAATTTTCGGTGGTTCACGGCCAAATTTACCTTCGCCACGCCGCACCGCCCGAAGACTTAAGCGTATTTGAATTCGTCGCCCGCCATGGACTGCGCCTGTCCGCCGACGCGGGCCGGCGCATCCACGATTCCACTGTTCATCCCGTGTGCGAATGGCGCGCCTTGGCTACGATCCTCGCCCTTCCTCATGCCGGCCTTGCGCTTCGTGAAATGCATGAGACCGGCGTGCTGGGCCGTATCTTTCCCGGATGGGCGTCGATTGAAGGTCTGGTAGTACGCGACTTCTACCACCAGTACACGGTGGATGAACACACGCTGGTGGCGGTTGAAACCGCGTTGCAGCTTCGCACGGGGCCGCCGGGGTTGTTTCCCGATCTGGCTCGCGAAGCACCGGACTACCCGTTGCTTCTGACTGCCCTGCTGCTCCACGATGCGGGCAAGGGAAAGGGAGCGGAATCGCATGCCGAAGTTTCTGTCGAGTCCGCTCTTCCGGTTCTCACGGAACTTGCCATGCCAGCGGATGACCGGGAGCTTGTGCTTTTCCTGATTGGCGCGCATCTGGACATGTCGCGCACCATGACGACGCGCGATCTAACGGACCCGCAAACCGCGCGCACGATGGCGGCTCGCGCCGGTACCCTGGAACGCCTGAAGCTGTTGACATTGCTGACCTACGCCGATATCAGCGCTGTGAATCCGCGTGCGCTTACGCCTTGGCGTACTACGCTTTTGTGGCAACTCTATTCGGTGGCAGCCGCGGAAATTTCGGCAACGCGGGAGCCTGCACAAATGGCAGCTCCGTCCGCTGCCCAGCCCCAAGCCGGCGTTACGCTCGAACACGCGAACGGAGTATGGACGTTGACGCTCTCCACGCCGGACCGGCCGTTTTTATTCGCTTCCGTGGCGGGCGCGCTTTCCAGCTTCGGGATGGATATTTTGCGCGCGGAAGCATACAGCCCCCACCATCTGGCAACGGATAAGTTCACCTTTTCCGACCCAACCCGCACTTTGGAACTAAACCCCGGAGAAGCGAGCGTGTTGACAGCCACGGTGGAACGCGCCGCCGCCGGTCTCGAAGACATTCCCAAGCTGCTGAAGCGCCGGTCGCGGCCGCTTCCCCACACGCCGCACTTGGACATTGCTTTCGATTCCGAAACGTCGCAAGCGGCCACGATTCTTACTATCGTCGGGGCGGACCGCCCGGGACTTCTGTATCATCTGGCTTTCGCTATTTCATCGGAAGGCTGCAATATCGAAACGGTTCTCATCAACACTGAAGGCCGGAGAGCCATTGACGTTTTTTACGTCACGGCGTCCGGCCTGAAGTTAAGCGAAGAGAGACAGGAACAGCTTGCCGCTAGAATTCGTAGCGAAGGCTGAACTGGAAGACGCGAGGGGCGGTGAGAGTTCCCGTGTACTTGCCGAAAAGGGCCGGGCTGAGGATATTCGTGTTCGTCAAATTCGGGTCGAACCGGACGCTGTTTGTAATATTGAAACCTTCAGCGCGGAATTGCAGAGTATGCGGCTGGTCCTTGAACGTAAACAGACTGAAGCGCTTGCTCAGGCCTGTGTCGATGCCGAAGTAGCCATCGCCGCGGATGCCGTTGCGCTGCCCGGCATCTCCCGGCAAAGGAATGTCGTAAGCCGCTAAAACGGTGCTTGGATTCTTAAACAGATTCGGGCCGCTGGAGCCATTCGGCGTGGCCACATTCTTCGAAGTCTGGGGCGCCGGCACAGCGCCGGTCTGTATGGCGAAGCTGCCCACTTCCCAATTCGTCGGCCAGATGCCGCCCGCGGTGATGCTGGTGGGTAAGCCGCTGCTGTTGCGGAATGTGCCGCTCAACTGCCAACCTCCGATGAAGCCGTTGACGAGCCGATTGGCATTGCTCGCGAAGCGCTTACCTTTGCCGAAGGGCAGCTCGCCCACGAAGAACGCACTGAACAGGTGCTGGACGTCGTAATCGGAAACGGCGCGCTGCAGATTCGGGAACCAGGAGTTGATCAACTGGCCCACATTCGGGCCTGCACTTTCCCGGTTGGAAGCGAGATCGATCGATTTCGAATAGGTGTAGTTGAAATCGAACAACAGGCCGCTGCTAAAGCGCTTGCGCACGGTGAACTGGGCCCCGTGATAGTTGCCGCCGCCGCGCGACCGGAACGCGGCGAGGGAGGAGTACTGGCTGTTGAAGATCGCGTTCGGCCCGAAGATCGAGCACGACGGTGAGCAAGGGCTGTCTCCGCCGTCGATGGTGTCGAGAGCCGTTGTGTAATCGCCGCTCGAAGATTTGTACACATTATAGATTGCCTGCGTTGCGGTCAGGCCTTTGCCTGCCGCGGCCGGCCAGAGGTTCTCCCAGTAAGGAATCGGTTTGACGTCCGCCGTTTTCACGCCTGCGTTGATTTGGGTGGCGAGAGCCCGGGACGCATCGAAGTAGGTCATGCCGCTCTTGTTGTCTTTCAGATTCGTCGGCATTGCCAGATCGTCGCGAATCAGTGAACGCCGGGAAAGACGTCCCACGTACGCGCCCTGAAAGAGGAAGCCGTGGCTGAACTCACGCTGCACGCTGAAATTGATGTTCATGGTGTAAGGCGCTTTCAGTTGATCGTCGATGCCGTTTGTGATCTGGAAAATGTCGGGTTGCACTTGTGGGAAGCCGCCGGGAGGAGGTGGCGGCAGAATGCTTTGCGGCACACTGTAATAACCGGAATAGCGGGGAACGGTGGCAACTTTGGCATTTGCGGAATTCTGGAGCGAAGTGGAGAACCCAAGGGCGGTGGCGTCCGCGGACCGGATCAAACCTTGCCCGAAGAGATCGTAAAACTGGCCGAAACCGGCGCGGATGGAGGACTTGCCCTTTCCGCCGAAGAGGAACTTGGAAATACCGCTCTCCGCATCCGGCGCATAAGCGAGACCAAAGCGCGGCGCTGGATTGTAGTGGGTGGGATACAGAGGCCGGGAGCCGGACTTGCCCACCAGATCATAGGAGATGCGCGGAGCCTGGGACTGCGGAAGCCCGTGGTCGGCCAAGTAGCCGCGCTGGTTGTACCAGTCTTCCAGAGAAACATTGGTGAAGGTTTGGACTCCGTTTACTTCATACACAGGCGGCATCACGGAGAAGCGCAGCCCGTAGGTGATGGTGAGCTTTCGCGTGACCTTCCAGGAATCCTGCGCGTACAACTCGTATTCCTCTTCGCCGAAGTTGCGTTTCACCGGCGCTCCTTCGGGGAGAACATTGCCTTTGATGTCGTAATTGTACTGGCCGCTGCGTTGCGTCAAGAGCCCCAGCAAATTGGAGATTTGACGTTTGTAGGCGAGAGTGTTCTTGGCGTCCGCAGCCAGCAGATCCGTCCCGCCGGTGGAGAGAAAGCTGGAGTTGATCAGGACATCGCTGAATGAGTTTCCATAGTTGAGCCGGTTGTTCCGGGTGACGCGAATCGCGAAGCCGGCCGTGATGTTGTGGGCGCCCTGTGTCCAGGCAAGGTCTTCGGAAATCTGGTGTAGCGGGATGATGCTGGTGAGGCCCTTGGTGGTGGAATATAACGTGTCGATATCGCGGAAGCGCGATGCGGCGGCTGTCTGCACGCTGGTAGACTGCGTGCCCTGCCGCGTGTACCCGTAGTGGAATGTGCTGATCAGGTTCGGCGAGAGCAACCATGTGTAACCGATGGCGTAGCCTTTGCTGTTGTCCAGAATCAGGCTGCCGGGCTGTCCGGGAAACTGCTGCGCGCCGTAGGCAAAGTGGTCATTATCCAGATTGCCGCGCCAGAAAATCTG
>JALYXI010000485.1 GCA_030947245.1 Acidobacteriota bacterium | reverse complement strand
CCCTCTCTGCCGCGTTGTAGCAGCATAGAACTGAAGGCTTGCGGAACGTACGCGGTTGAATTTTCGGATCACCACGAATGGGTTCGCGCGTCAAGATCTCGTCACAGATCTGATGTCACAGATCGCTTCGCGTAACTGCAGCTGATTAAACCCGGGAAAATGTTACCCGGGACACGGCAGCCTTTCTCGGCGGTTTTACAGAAGCGATGGTGGCATGAATTTTCGGGCAACGAACTCTTCAAATGTGGGGAGCGGAGGAAAGTCCGACGATTTCCTGTAGCCTGAGGCAATCGCTTTCTGTTGGTGGCGGGCGGTGGAACCGATTTGTTCCTCGTACTGCGAAACGAACTCGCGGTGATCCGATTTTCTTTGTTTCTGGAGAGTTGTGAGCGTCGCAAGAGCCTTATGGAAGGCTCGTTCATTGGTGGCCTGGTAGCGGAGGAGGACAGCGAAGTTGGCGGGAAGCTCGCCTGCTGGCGCGTTGGCGATGCCTTCATCTTGTAAGCGCATGGCACGGTCTTTGAGCCAATGGTGGCGGGCCATGTCCGCTACCAGGAGTTCTTCCATGGTGTTGGCCGGCGCGTAGAGCTTTTTGAGAGAAGCGGCGAGAGACTGAAAGGCTTCAGGATCTTCGCCGGGAACGATGATTGTGCCGGATGCGAGGCCGTGGCGAAGAGCGTTTTGGGAGGAGGCCGCTTTGCCCGCTTCGGTACGGGGGCCGGTGGATGCGTTCGGCTTTGGTTCGGATTCTGGACACATAGGATGTGGCTCCTGCACGGAGCGTAGCGCGCGGGTTTGGGCCGCAGCCGCCGGGGCGCTGATCCTATGGGAAATAGAGTTTGAAAATTCTGTGAACGCTCAAAAGAGCAGCTTCAAAGCGAACTGCAACTGGCGCGCGGGGAAGGTTGCCGTGATGCTTCCGAAGCTGGAACTGCTGATGTTGGAATTTGCGGGCTGGAAGTTGGTCTGGTTGAAGACGTTGAAGGCTTCGGCGCGGAACTCGAGCGAGCTCGATTCCGACCAGAGGCGGAATTGCTTGTGCATGGCCGCGTCAAGCTGATAAAACGCGTGGCTGCGCGCGTTGTTACGGCCGGAGTTGCCGAAGGGCTGGCTAGGGTCCGTGGGGATGAGCACGGTGGCGCGGTTAAGGTAATTCCGCTGATCGCGCTGGCCTTCGGGCGTGACCGGGTTGCCGATGACATTGGGGCGGTAGGTGGGCAGGCCGCTGACCTGAAATTGCGGGGTGGGGCTGTAGCTCAGATTGATGGGAAACCCGGAGGTGGCGGTGTCGATGGCGGAAAACTGCCAACCGCCTAATATCGCCTGCACGGCGGAGGGGGCGCCGGCGCCGAAGCGGCGGCCAGTCCCGTAGGGGAGATCGTAAACGACGGAGGTGGTGTCGTTGAAGGGCTGGTCGTAACCGGAAGGGCCTTTTTCGTTGCGCAGGTCGCGGATATTGACGCGCGAGTTATCGCCATACGCGGTTTCGAGGTGGCCTGAGGCGTTGTCGATGGCCTTGGACCAAGTGAAGGAGTTCAGGAGATAGAGACCGGCGGAATAGCGTTTTTCCACCTTAAGCTGAAGCGCGTTGTAGTTGGAAGAACCGGCTCCATAGGCCACTTCGATGGTGTTGAACTTTTGAAAGGGGCGGCGCGCTTGCAGGGAAAGGTTCTGGCCGGGCTGGTTCGGGACGGCCTGGTTGTAATCCGCAAGGATCATCAGGTGAGTGCCGCGGTTGCCGACGTAGGCCGCGTCCACGACGAGGGTTGGCGTGATTTGCTGTTGCACGGTGAAATGCCAGCTTTGGACGTAGCCGGTGGGGTTGTCCTTGGGAATGTAACGGGCCTGCGCGGCGAGCGGATTGAAGTTGGCGGGAACCGCGAAGTTGGCGGGGTAACCCTGCTGCGTGGTGCGGAAGCAGGAGGTCGGCGGGCTATCCGGAGCGCAGAGCGGGAGATCGGGCGTCTGATCGATGGTGGCATCGAGGATATTGGGGCCGTTGTACGCCAGCAGATTTTCGCCGCCGAGCCGGTTGAACTGCACGTAGCTGATGCCATAGGCGCTGCGGATGACTGTGTTGGGGGCAACCTTGTAGGCGAGGCCAATGCGCGGAGCCCAGTTATTATATTTCGGGTTGACGAGCGCGCGGTCATAGAGGGAACCGTTTTTCGCCTGGATGAGTGTTTGGGTGGCGGGATCGAAGTTGGCGAGGCGGTTGTTCTTCTCCCACTGCGGGGTGGCGAACTCGTAGCGGAGGCCCAGGTTGAGGGTGAGCTTAGCGGAAGCTTTGAAATCGTCCTGAAGGTAGGCGAAGTGCATGCGCTGGCGGTAATCGACGATGGCGTAGTTGTTGAGTTCGTAATGGCTGCGTGCGCCGGTGAGGAAGTCAGTGAGGTTGTAGGCGTCCTGGAGGAGCGGCGTGTTGGAGGTTGCGGCGCCGGTGGGGCGGCTGAACTGGCCGGTGTAGATATCGGAGCCGTAAACGGGGTTGAAGTCGTCAATGGCGGTATCGATGCGCTGGTATTCGTAGCCGGTTTTCAGGGTATGGCGGCCCAGGTACTTGGAGTAACTGACCTTGGGGTTGATGACAAAGGGATTCTGGAATTGCGGGTTACTGGTTTGGCGGCCGAACTGGCTGAAGCCGGTGACGGCCTGGGAGTTGAGGGCTCCGGCGATGCGGGGATCGGTGGGGAGGCCGGTGATTCCGTTCGTGGTGAGAAGGCTGGGTTGGCCGAGGCCGATGGGGGACTTGCCGCCTTCGGTCCAGGTGAAGCCGAGGCGGGCTTCGAAAACGGAAGTGGGATTGATGCTGTAGGTGATGCCGGGAGCGATTTGCTGGTTGAACTGGTGGAAGAAACCGTTGGCGTTGCCGCCGGCGGGTCCGGGGATGTTGGGCGGGTCGAAGGGATTGGCTTCGCGCTGGCTGTAGCGGACGAACGAGGTAAGTTTCTGGCTGGCGTAATAGTCCACGCGCCAGTCGCCTTTGTCATCGACGATGGAACCGCGGGGCACGGAGATGAAGTTATTCGAGAGGCCGGGGAGGTTGGGGAGGGGAAGCGCATCGAGCACGGCGCGGGCGAAGGGGGAGACGGCGGAGGCGGGGACGACCCCATCGGCGTACACGGCGCCGGTGATGGGGTTGCGCACCGCGGTCCCGAGGCGGCCGGCCTTCTGGTCCGCGGTGGGAAGCGTTGCGAACTGAGTGCTCTTGGTGACGCGGCGCAGGCCTTCGTAATCGGCAAAGATGAACAGCTTGTCTTTGATGAGGGGACCGCCGAACGCGGCGCCGAACTGGTTCTGGATAAAGACGGGCTTGGTGACGCCGGGAGCGAAGGTGTTGAAGAAGCCGATGGCGTTCAGTTCGGTGTTGCGGAGGAATTCCCAAGCCGCGCCATGAAAGCGATTCGTGCCACTGCGGATGGAGGCGTTCACGACGGCTCCGGCGGCGCGGCCGAATTCGGCGCTGTAGTTGTCCGTCTGGACTTTGAATTCGGCGAGAGCGTCTGGGGAGGCTTGGATGACCTGATTCGAGAATCCCTGGTTGCTGGTGCCGTAGGAGTTATTGTCGACGCCATCGAGGATGAAGTTGTTGAGCGCGCTGCGCTGGCCGTTGACGTTGAAGGACGCGTCGCGGCTGGTGATGGTTTGGTTTTCAAGCGCGGACCTGCGGACGCCGGGGGTGAGGAGCGCGAGATCGGCGTAGGCGCGGCCGTTCAGGGGGAGGTTGACGATCTCCTGACGGCTGATGACCTGGCCGCGCTCGCTGGAATCGGTTTCGAGTACGGCGGCGGCATCGGAGACGAGGACGTTTTCGGTGACCTGGCCGACCTGGAGCTGGAGGTCGACGCGCTGGCGGGCGTTGACGTCAACCTTGAAGCTGTTCGAGGTGGCGGTCTTGAAGCCGGAGAATTCGGCTTTGACGGAGTACTCGCCAATGCGGACGTTGAGGAAATTGTAGTTGCCGTTGCTGTCCGTATTGGTGTTCTGGCTGGTGCCGGTGGCCAGATTGGACAGGGTGACGCGGCTATTTTCGACTACGCCGCCCGCGGAATCCGTGATTGTGCCGAGAACGGTGGCGGTATCGAATTGCGCCCAGGCGGCGACAGGGCACAGCAGGAGCGGGAGAAGAAGACCAAGGCGGAACATTCCCACTACGATACACCTTTGTGGTTATTTCCATACATACCCGCCGTCCACCATCAGGTGCGCGGCGGTGATAAAGCTGGCTTCATCGCTGGCGAGGAACAGGATCGCATTGGCCACTTCCCGCGCTTCGCCTACCCGGTTCAGCATGTGAGCTGGGGCCATTTGGGCGGTCCACTCTTCCTTAGTAAGGCCCATGCGGATCCACTCGCGTTCGGTGGCGGTGGTATATACGCATCCGGGGCAGACGCTGTTGACGCGGATGTTGTCTTTGGCGAGATCGAGCGCCATGCAGCGGGTCATGGTGAGGATGGCGCCTTTGCTGGAGTTGTAAGTGACGAAGTTCGGCTGGGCGATGATGCCGCTCATGGAGGCCAGGTTCACAATGGAGCCCTTTCCCTGTTTGCGAATGTGCGGGATGGCGTATTTGGAAACGGTGGCTGTACCGATTACGTTGACGTTCAGGACGCGATGCCAGTCCGCCTGGGTGGCGTCTTCGACGCTGAAAGTGGTGAAGTCCGCGGCGTTATTGACCAGGATATCGATGGCTCCGAATTCGGAAACGGCGCGCTCGGAGATGGCGCGGGCATCGTCTTCTTTGGAGATGTCGGAGGCGATGGCGATGGCTTTGGAACCGGAAGCGGCGAGGCGTTTTCTGACGCGTTCGGCTGCTTCGCCGTTGTAATCGGCCAGCACGAGACGGGCGCCTTCTTCGGCGAAGCGGAGGGCGGTGGCTTCGCCGATTCCAGCGCCCGCGCCGGTGATTATGGCGACTTTATTTTCGAGACGCGGCATTTTTGAGAAAAATCAAGCGGGTTTGGGGATGGGAAGCGGCGCAAGATCGCGGCTGGAGATTACCTTATCGATCATGCCGTAATCGACGGCCTGTTCCGGACTCATGATGTAATCGCGATCCACGTCGCGGGCGATGCGTTCGACGGGCTGCCCGGTGGCGTTTGCCAGCATGTTATTGAGGGTTTCCCGCATGCGGAGGATTTCGCGGGCGTAGATGTCGATATCCGCCGCCTGTCCGGCCAAGCCTTGCATGGAAGGCTGGTGGATCATGATGCGGGAGTTCGGCAGGCTGAACCGCTTGCCCTTTGTTCCGGCGGCCAACAACACAGCCGCCATGGAAGCGGCCTGGCCCACGCAGATGGTGATGATATCCGGGCGGACAAAGGCCATGGTGTCCAGAATCGCCAGGCCCGCGGTGATGGAACCGCCGGGTGAATTGAGATAGATCGAAATGTCGCGTTCCGGGTCTTCCGCTTCGAGGAAGAGAAGCTGCGCGATGACGAGGTTCGCCACGGTATCGTCGATCGGCGTTCCCAGGAAAATAATATTCTCTCGCAGCAACCGCGAGTAGATGTCGTACGCCCGTTCGCCACGCGAGGTCTGCTCGACCACCATGGGAACTAACATGGAACCGCCCGTTTAGCCATAATCCTTTTTATCCTACAAATGACGGCGGAGTGGCTGCCGCGTTAAAAGAAAAGCTTCATCGCCAATTGGACCAGGCGCGGGAAGTTGTTCTGCGCTTCCGGAAGCTGGCCAAAGGTGGCGCTCGGGAACGTCGTATTGGGGCCGGGGCGGATGGGCGTGTTCGTGAGATTAAAGCTCTCGGCTTTAAACTGCAGGCGATAGCGCTCGCTGATGACCGTGTCTTTCGAGACCGCAAAGTTCAGCTGCGGCTTGGCCGGATTGTTGACGTTGCCGGAGAAGCGCGGCGGATTGTAGGACAGCCGGTCCGCAAAAGAGGAATATTGGGCGTAGCAGGCCGGGTTGTTGTTGAACCAGTGGAATTCAGTCTGTCCGGTACGGTTGCCCGTTGCGGGATCGACGTAGTGAGTGTAATCGCCGCAGCTATTGATCACATTCGGAATCCCGACGGGGTAACCGGAGCCGTAGCTGAAGATATAGTCGGCGCGCCAGCCGCTGACGAGCTTATCCGATACGCCTGAGACGTTGGAGGCGAAGTGGCGGCCTTTGCCGATCGGGAGATCCCAGACTCCGCTGAAGGCGAGCTCGTGTGTCTTGTTGTTGGAATCGAGCTGGTAGCGGAAATTATCGTCGCCGTTTAAGTAGGTGGGGCCGGAACAGCAGAGGTAAGCGTATTGCTTGCCGAAGGTCCAGGAGAACACGGTGGTGAGGACGCCACCGGCGCCGGATGCTCCGCCCATGTTGCGCTTCTCGGCGCGCATCTGCATGGCATCGGAACGGAAGGTCTGGCGCGAGACGTTGTTATCCGAAACGCCGCCCCAGAGCGCATAAGAGTTCAGCAAAGCTTCGCGCGACAGCGTAGAAGAGGAGCCGCGGCCCGTAGTAGAGGGAAGAATGCCGAGAAACGGGTTGGGCAGATTGGTATTGAAGGCAGCCGGATCGGCAATGGCTTGATTGAGGAGACCCAAACCGGCGGAATCCTGCGGGAAGCCGAGGTCATGACTGGCCGGTGTCATGCCGACAAAGTTTCCTGAGAACGCGACGTCGAGAACGATGGCGCCGGGCAAGACGCGCTGAATGCCCAGATTGTATTGGTAGGTGCGCGGAACTTTGTAGACCAGAGTGGTTCCGTTCGCGCCTTGGCCGTAATTGGCGAGAAGGCCCTGAGAAGATCCTGACGCGGGAGTGAGTCCACCAGGGAACGGATTCACGATGGAGTAGGGGCCGCTGGGGGCTCCTGCGGCGCAGGCATTGTTCGCGCAGGCTGAGGG
>JALYXI010000362.1 GCA_030947245.1 Acidobacteriota bacterium | reverse complement strand
TTGCAGGCGCGTCCCAAATGGAATCCCGGTATCGCCCGCGATTACGGAGGGCAGCCAGGCTCCGGACGGCGTTGCCGAGAACACGTTTCCGTCGCGATCCACCACGTTCACGCAGGTTGTGTCCTGACCACCCTGGGTCGCGCCGCTAATCGAATTCGGCGGCATGGGAGCCCCGAACGTGCCGGGGCGCGATTCGAGCGATGCATGTTCCACATCCACCAGCTTTCTCCGCTCGGCGGCATAGCTCTTCGATAGCAGCGTTTCTTCGGGAATCTTCGAGAACTTCGGATCGCCATAGTAACGGTCACGGTCCGCAAACGCCAGTTTCACCACCTCCACCACCGTGTGCAGATACTCCGGGCTATTGTGCCCCATCGCTTTCAGGTCATAACCCTCCAGCAGGTTCAAGGCTTCCAGCATCACGGGACCCTGTGTCCAAAAGCCCGGCTTGACAATCTCATAGCCCCGGTACATCGTCGTTCGAGGCGTGTCGATATCCGCGTGGAAGCCAGCCAAGTCTCCATATGCGATCAGCCCGCCATTCGCCTCGGAAAAGGCGGCCATGCGCTTTGCCAACGGTCCCCGGTAGAAATAATTCCGCACGGCTTCGATCTTTTTTTCCCGCTTGCCGCGCGTTTTCTTTTCAGCCAGAGCCATCTCTCTTAGGCTTTTCGCCAGTGTCGGCTCGTGAAAAACTTCGCCGCGTTCCGGCACGCGCCCACCCGGCAGGAAGAATGCCGTGGAAGCCGGCCACAGGCGCAACAAGGCTTCGTTTGCGTGAATGAATTGCGAGAAAATGTCCGGCAGCGGGAATCCGTCCGCGCGATCGAGGGCTGGCTGCACCACTTGCGCGAAGCTCATGGTTCCGTATTTTTCAAGCGCCAACATCAGCCCGTCAAATACACCGGGCACGGTCGCGGCAAGAATGCCCTGGGCCGGAATAGGCGGCATCTTGCCCGCTTCTTCCCAGCTTTCCGGCTTGCGGGATTTGAAGAACTCGAGCGTTGCTTTCGCGGGCGCCGTTCCCACCCCGCTCACCACGACGGGCGCCCTGCCCGCCATTTTGATGATCAGCGGCATCTCGCCGCCCAGGCCGAAGTGATCCTGTTCCGTGACTGCCGCGGCCAGCACACTGGCCACCCCCGCATCTACAGCATTGCCGCCCTGCCGCAAAATGCGGAACCCGGCTTCCACCTCCAGGCTGTTCCCCGCGCCAACCATCTCATGCGACGCACGAACAGCGGGAAACATAGTGGCGCCCTGGGCCACGCTCCCAACGAGTAAAACGCACCAGCTAAGCTTCATAGCGGTAAAGAGCCTTCGCAATGGGCGTACCCGCCACTTCAATCCGCTTCAGATCTGTCGAACCAATCCCCCGCGCCTCGGCCAGCAGCAGCGTATTGTCACAGTTCCGGAACGGCAGCGTGCCCTTTGGCGCGCGCGGATCGTACCCCATCACCGCGGCGGCCACAGAATCTGTATTCACGGGATTCGTCCCCGCAATCAGAATCCCCGGCTCCACAAAGCGCATCTTCCTTCCCACCCAAGGACCTTCGCCCCCGGCCATGGAAGTGATGCCATCGATGATCGCAAGATCGATCGGCCGCGCGGAAACCACATCCACCACAATGCGCGGCATCCGGTATCCCGGCTCGCGGCTGGATGACGGATCCAATTCCTGCGGCGCTGATTTCGCCGGCCCGCGCTTGCCCAGGTGGCACACACTCACGCGCCCCTGGCCCGGAGTTTCGTTCGGTTCGTCCAGCTTCGCGTCATCGCCATAAATGGAAGCGGGCGTGTTCCCGAAGCAGTTCTTCATGGAAAGCGTGACACCGCAAGTATCGTGATTTTTCAGCTTCGCCAGGCTCACGAAGACGTCCGTGTCTTCATATGCGTGGTTGAAATCGAAGGCAGGGAAAATGTAACCGCCCGCCGCGGTTTTCAGTCGCGAATACTTCTTGCCTTTACCCAGCGCATTGGTGTTCTCGAACTCCACATTCGTGGCGGCTCCCACCAACGACCGCACATTCCATCCGGAATCGAGCAGGTATTCTTCAAGCGGACCGCTGGTGGCCCATGCGCTTTCGACAAACCGGATTCGCTTGGCGCCCGCGCGTCCCATCAGGTAAGCGGCCGCGCCCACCAGTTTCGGATTCGTGTAGTGCGTCAGACCCAGAGGCTTGCCTTGAAACCGCAACCCCGGACTTCCGGTCAGATTGAGTTTCACGGTCACGGTTTTGTTCTTTACAATGCGTTCCAGGCCGCCCAACTGATCGAACATCGTGCTCAGCGTAGCGTTCAGGTCATCGTTATAAGAGCCGCATTTCGCAATCGCCACGGGAAGCGCAGGAGCGGGAGGAGTCGCGGCGGGCAGGGTCCGCGCCAGGGAAAATGCGCCGGCGGCAGCCAGCAGTTCACGACGGGTCATGCTCTAGTGTAGCGCCGCGAGCGTCTATTCCAGCCGTACCGCGGCTACCACCGCTACCGAGTCGATGTCCACGCCCGTGCCTTCGTCGTTCTTGTAAACTTCCAAAGCTTTCGTCCTTCCGTCCGGCGTGTAAAGAGTCGCTTTCCGGAAGTCGCCCAGCACGTGCATCGTTACGTTTTCTACCGGGTAATCCGCGTAATTCACCAGTTCCACATACACCTGCTTGCCATCCGGGCTCGCCAAAAGATTCGACAGCATCGACGACACGTTGAACAGCCTCACTCCCAGGTTCTTGCGCCCGATCATTGCCTGCATGTCGTGCCACATATCGTCGATGCGCTTCAGCTCTTTCTCATCCAGCGTGATCTTGGTCTTGTCCACTGGCGCTGAATTCCGCCAACCCGGTGGCCCGGTCAGCACGGTTCCGCCGGAGCGGGTAAACTGCTTCAGAATCTCTTTCTGGTGCGGGTCGAGCGCCTCGTTATCGATGTTCACGGCCATGCTTGTGCCCTTCAATGTCTCCGGACTCAACCTCTGCGGGGGAACCGCCTGCACCGGCGTATGCTTCACCGCAATCATGTCCAGAATGCCGCCGCTCAATAGGCCGCCTTCACTGGTTTCCTGCACAATGGCAAGCTTTCCGCCTGGACGCAAGGAGCGCCACTCCTTATGCTCTTCAAAATAGCCGAGCAGTTGCGTAATGCGCTTCCATTGCTCCACCGATTTTGCATCCCCGCGATACAGCCGGCCCGCGAAGTCATCGTCCAGCGCCACCACCCAGCGCGCCCCCACCATCTCCGCGTCGCCGATCATCTGCAGGTAGCGCTCCGCCGGGATCACCGTTCCCTTCGGCGGTAGATTGGCCAGCCATACGGCTCCGCCGCCCCAAGCGCGCACCGCCCGAAGAAAACCGGAGTTGGTATCGATCCACGCCGAGCCCGACGGGCCCGCCTTCGAAGCCCCGTTATCCGTAACCTGTATGCCCGCCCACACGCCCTGGTAGGTTCCGATTACAGGTGCATCCGTCCCCAACTTCATCCGGCTGCGCAGGGTAAGTTCAATCACCGGCGTGCCAGCCGCAACGCTCCGCACTCCAACGGCAGCACCCTCCGGGAACTCCCCTTCCAGCACAATTCCCTGCATCTTCGCCGCCAGCGCCGCTTTGGCAGCCGCGATAGTGTCGCCGCCGGGACGCAGCACGGCTACCGGTACAATGCTTTTTGCCACGGCGGCGCCTGCGAATCCCGCAAGGGCAGCCGGCTGCTCCGCACTCCATTCCAACAGCACGCAGTTCACCGGAGAGCCCGCCAATAATCCGAGCGTTTTCACATCCGCCGAACCCCAGCGTACAGGGACCCAATCTGCCGGGCTTCCCGCTAGAGACGCGGATGACAACGCAAGCATACAAGCAACTGCACGCAACATAACCCTACTTTACGCCGACTTGATTTCCGTCCAGATCCGGTCGCGCAGCCGCATCGCCGAACCGGGCAGCGCGCGCGGCCAGACACCCCGCTTTCGAACCTCGGGCCCGGGATACAGCGTCGGGCTCTCCCGCACGCGTTCCGGCAATAGCAACCGGGCGGCGCCGTTCGTTGTGGCCGTTTCGGCTTCCGTCGCAATGGCCGCCGCAACCTCCGGCCGCAACAAGTAGTTAATGAACTCATGCGCCAGTTCCCGCCGCGTACTTTCGCGCAAAATCACCGCATTGTCGGCGTAAAGGGGAAAGCCCTCGCGAGGATACGCAAAGCCCAACTCAGACGAAGCGTCCATAGCCTGCTGCGCCGTGGTCGACCACATCTGCGCCACCTGCACATCGCCCGAAACCAATTGGTCCCGCACTTCGGCGTTCAGGTAAGCGCGCACGTTTCGCTTCTGCGCCACCGCTTCCCGCTTCGCGCGTTCCAACTCCCCCGCGTCGGTGGAATCGAACGGCAGCCCGAGTTTCTGCAGGCACGCCCCCAGCACATCCTCCGCATCATCAAGCATGGTCAGCTTGCCATGCCAGCGCGGATTCCACAAATCGGCCCAGCTATCGGGCGCAGCGCCGGAAGCGCGGTTGTACACAATCCCGGTTACGTTCCACATATAAGGAACCGAATGCTGAAGGCGCGGGTCCCACGAAGGCTGTTGAAATGTTTCTTCCAGATTCCGCAAATTCGGAAGCAGGGCGTGATCGAGCGGGGCGAGCAGACCATTGCGAACCATCGGACGAATGCGGCTGTGCGTAGGAAAGACCACGTCCCAGCCCGAGTTGCCGGTCATCACCTTGGCGAGCATCTCTTCATTGCTCTCGTACAGGGCGTAGCGGACGCGCACGCCTCGCTCACGCTCGAAATCCGCTATCGTGTTCCGCGCGATATAGTTCGACCAGTTGAACACGTTCAGCCTTGGCCTGTGGTCCCGGCTGCAAGCTGCGGAGCTTCCAGCCAACAGAAAGATCCGCCGGTTCATCGCGCACGCACCCGTTCGGATAACAGAATCAGCACGCCGAACAATACGGTGATCGCCGAAGACGCCGCGTTGATCACCGGGTTCACGCCGCGCCGCGCCATAGCATAGATCACCATGGGAAGCGTTTCGGAATCTACGCCCGCAACCAGGCTGGTGATTACGTAGTCGTCAAACGAAACGATCAGGGCCAGCAGCGCCGCGGCTCCGATTGCAGGCGCAAGCAATGGGAGCGTCACGCGTTGAAATGCACCCCATGCAGTCGCCCCAAGGTCCTGCGCCGCTTCCTCAAGACCCGGCTCCATCTCGCGCAGCCGAGCGGAAATAACAATGGCTACATAAGCCACGGAGAAGGCCACGTGGGCGATGATCACGGTGACCAGCCCGAGCCGGAATGGCAGCCACCGGAATATCCATTGAAACAGGGCCAGCAGGGAAATGCCTGTTACGATCTCCGGAGTCACTAGCGACAGGTACAGCGATCCCGCCAGGACCACGGCCTTACGCTTCCACATTCCGTATGCCGCCGCCGTGCCGATTGCGGTGGCAATCATCGAGCTTGCAACCGCAATGACAATGCTGTTCCATGCCGCTTCCGCCATTTGCCCGTCCTGAAACATAGCCCGGTACCAGTGAAGCGAAAATCCCTCCCAGACGGAATAGCGCGAGCGATTAAAACTGAAGGCAACCAGAATTGCGAGAGGCAGGTGAAGAAACGCATACACCAGCGCGGCATGCCAGCCCAGGTATTTCTTCAAAATGCGTCCTCGCCCTTGCGCCGCAAAAACAGGAAGAGCACCGCGCCGGTCAGGGCCAGCAGAGCAAGCGAAAGCGCGGAGCCAAACGGCCAGTCCCGCGCGGTTGTGAACTGGTTTTGTATCAGGTTCCCGATCATGATGGTCCGCCCTCCTCCCATCAGGTCCGGCGTCAAGTACGAGCCCAGAGAGGGGATGAACACCAGGATCGACCCCGCGAGGATTCCCTGGCGTGCCAGCGGCGCGATGACCCGCAGCGCCACAGCCAGGGGTTTTGCGCCAAGATCCGCAGCGGCTTCCAGCAACGACGGATCGATGCGCTCCAGCGCCGCGTAGAGTGGCAGCACCATGAACGGCAGATAGCCGTACACCAATCCGAGCAGCACGGCGCCGTTGTTGTAAAGCAGCGGCAAAGGCTGATGGATCACTCCCGCGCGCAGCAGCGCCGTGTTCACCAAGCCGGTGTCGCGCAGCAGAAACAGCCATGCGTACGTGCGAACCAGGAAGCTGGTCCAGAAGGGCAGAATCACCAGTTGAAGCCACAGGTTCCGCCACCTGCCCGCGCGGGAGATGAAAAGCGCAAGCGGGAACGCAATCAGCAGTGACAGCCCGGTAGCAAGCCCCGCCATCCACACCGACCGCCACACGATGGCGGCATACAGCGGATCGAACAGCCGGATGTAATTTTCAACGGTCCAAGGCCGTTCCGCGGCACCGTAATCGCCCCGCGTCAGCAGGCTGAGCGCAATCACTATGGCAAGCGGCGCCGCGAAGAACAGCAACTGCACAAGGCGCGCGGGAAGCAGGAACCACCTTCGCAGGCTCATTCCGGCAAATGCATTTCGTCCGAGCGATCCCAATATATGTAAGCGGTATCGCCTGGCGCGAAGGGCGTCCGGCCGCACTCCAGTTTCGCGGTCGCGCGGCCCTCCGCGCACTCCACATCGACACGAGTCACCGCCCCGCAAAACATGGTGGTCACTACGCGGCAGGGCAGCGCGCCTTCCCGGAAGACATGGCTCAGGCGCGTAGCTTCCGGCCGGATGCCGATGGCTCCCATCCAATTCACCTCACCCAAGAATTCGGCTGCAAAACGCGAAGCCGGCCGCAGGTACGCATCTTCAGGCGTGGCAATCTGCTCCACGTGGCCCTTACGCATGATCGCGATCCGGTCCGAAAGCGAGAGCGCCTCCTCCTGATCGTGCGTGACAAAGAGAAACGCGATTCCCGCTTCACGCTGGAGCGCCTTTAACTCCATCCGCATCTGCTTTCGCAACTGCGGGTCCAGTGCCGCTAAAGGTTCATCCAGCAACAACACATCCGGCTTCAGCACCAGCGAACGCGCAAGGGCCACGCGCTGCTTTTCTCCGCCCGAAAGCTGCGCGGGCAATCGCGCCTCCTTGCCCGTGAGTTCCACAACGCGGAGCACCTCCGCAACCTGCTTTCGGGTATCCCGCACGCCATGCCGCTGCAGCCCGAACGCAACGTTCTGCGCAACAGTCAGATGCGGAAACAGCGCATAATTCTGGAACACGGTGCTGACATTGCGCTGGTGTGGCTTGCGGCCGTTCAGCAAAAGGCCGTTCAGCAGAATTTCTCCGGACGTCGGCTGTTCGAAGCCTCCCACCATGCGAAGCGTCGTGGTTTTGCCACAGCCGGAAGGACCAACCAGTGAGAAAAACTCACCTTGTTCAAGAGTGAGAGAGAGATCCTCCACCGCGCAGTGTCCCGGAAATTGCTTGCGCACACTGCGGAGCTCAAGCGGCATTACGGAGCTAACAAAAACGCGTCTGCGACTGCCCGAAGCGTCTTATTTTTCCGCCCCGGATACAGGCGAATGAAAGTACCGTAGCCACCCCGGTTGCCCGCGTGTTCCAAGATTCGGCTCTCCCCTTCGCCGCGAATCCCCAGTCAGTGGCGCATAACAACGCGACTGCGGCGCGGCTCACCATACCATTCCGATCTCAGCAGTATAGCTGCGCGGCGTCACGAAATGTGTGCCGCTGAATGTGGAAAGAAAGTTGTACACCGCCACATGGTTGGTCAGGTTGGTTGCGGTAAGGCGAGCCGTGAAACGAGGGCGCTCCGTGTGGAACAGATTGTCCATGCCGATCCCGAGATCGAACAGGTTCCGCGGAGCCACGCGCGGCGGGTTGGTGTCGGCATTTTCCGTTCCCGCTTTGGGTATATTGATCAACCGCGCGGCAGCCGTGCCGGCGCAACTTGTAATCGGGCTCGCCACGGTTGCATAAATGCCGCCGCAGTGAAACCGAATGGCGGCCTGCTGGTCTCCGGTCAGGCCGAACGCAGTCTCCAAATCCGGCACTCTCCCGGCCACCACGCCGCTGTCGTACCGCCAAGTAAAATCCATCCACGGACCGTACTTCTTGTACTGGTAACGCAGGTTGGTAGATTGCTGAAAAGCCTGATCGTGATCGATCCGGAACACATTGTTGCTGATGGGTGAGTTGAAGAGCAAGCCGCCGACCTCAGGACCGAAGAAGCGGGCGCGCGTATGACCCAATACTGTAAATGCGCTGAAGCCTTTGATCTCCGCGAGGTTGAATCGGACAGAAAGTCCATCGATTTTCGACTTGCGCCAATTGATGGGGAATGCAACGGGCGTGTTGAAGAGCGTATCGAAATCGAATCCGTTCTGTGTGTATTTCCAGATGTAGCTGGCGTCGATCAAAAAGAGTTTTCCAATAGCCTGCTGGATGCCCGCATTGTATTGATTGCGCGTGCCAGGTTTCAAGGGTGTCTGTCCAAATGCGCCAAAGGTATTGGTAGCAAGACCGCCCGCCCCGGTGGAACTGGAAAGAATCAAATTCTCGTTGTACGGCGTTTCATAGAACCGTGAATATGCCAGCCGAACCACCGTGTTTGTGGGCTTGTACTGGTAGGAGATGCCGATCCTCGGCTCCACCTGATGGCCGCTAATCAAGCCGTTATAAATATCGCCGCGCAGGCCAGCTTGAATGTTGAAGCCGCCTAGGGTGATGCTGTCCTGGAAGTAAAAAGCTTCTTCCTTCACATCCGTATGGCCGCGAAAACTAAACAAGCTTCCCCCGTGGTTCAAGTCGTAAGGCGCCAAGCCGGGTGAAGCTTCAAAATCGAAGTTTGGATCCGTAATGCCGAAACGGAAGTTCTCGGTCAGGAAGGTGTGTTGCGCCTGGAAACCCACTTTGATGTTGTGAATGCCGTGAACATAGGAAACGTCGGACTTGATACCGAGATTGCCCAGCGTACGAAGCTGGGCGATTGTAGCCGGAAGATCGGAAAGCAGATTCGCGGATGGGAAGTATTGTGATTCATCGTGCCGGAAATACGGGCTCACGGTCAGAACGGTGGAAGGACTGAATGTGTGCACCCAACCGGGAGCGATGTTGTAGGAGCGGATCTGCTGGCGTTGGTCCTGCCCGGCCGCTTGCTGATCGTAGGTGTTGGGCTGCTGAAACCAGGCGCGGCTGAAGAACAGGTTCAAGTGAATCGCATTGGATTCGTTGAACTGGTAATCGGCACGGTCAAAAATGGTCTCATTGTTGCCGCGGGCGTGGAGTGGGCTGAACTCGGGCGTGTCCAGATACCGGCCGCTGCGCACTCCATTCGCCACCAGAAAGTTGCCGAACTTACCCGCTCCGAAACCATAGCTGAATTCTTCTCCATACGTGCCGAACGAGCCGTAATGCGCGGTCAGGCTGCCGAAGGGTTTGGCGGAACCTAAGCCGGAGCGCGTAATCGCATTCACCACCAGGCTGGTCTTATCGCCATATTCGGCCGGGGGCGCACTGGCGATCACTTCCATGGATTGAAACGCGTTCAGCGGCATGGAGGTGGAAAACATTTTGCTCTGCTGATCCGTAATCGGCTGGTTGTCGACAGAAAATCCGGTCTGGGCATGATCGCCGATCGGGTGGAAGAATCCATTCGAATCGGCGACTACGCCGGGCGTTGCCAGCGTGATGGCATCGGAAAGCCCGTTCGCGGGAGAAGTAGAAGGGAGCTTCGAAAAAACAGAGCTATCGAGATCGGTGTGGGACGTCGGAATGTTTTCAAGCACATCGGCCACATCGGAACTGACGTTGACGGATGTAGTTTCCGTAGCAAGTTTCAGGCTGATCCCGACGGTAACGGGAACCGAAGTGCGAACCACCACATCCTGTTGCGCGGGCTGAAATCCGCCCGCTGTCACCTGGACGTGATAGTTGTTCGGCGGCACGTCTGTCAACCGAAAGACCCCGTTTGCATCCGTTTTCAAAATCCGGGAATACCGGCTGATTGGATTGCGAACTTCAACATCGGCTCCGGCGACCACGCCGCCTGATGGATCCGTGACAGTTCCGGTTATGGATTGGGCAAAAGACGGTGCGGACACCGCCGCCAGAAATAAGGCAACATTTCGAATCAAAAGCATGAGTTCTCCTTGGGAATTGCTGACGTGGGGGAATGAACCGGCCAGGGCCGGATGCCGTCAGGGACCGCGGGAGGGGTTAGTGGCCGCGTGCGATTCCGAGAACCCGGTCAGCGACGGGGTGACTACGTCGGAAAAGACTACGGGCGGAGCAAGAAGCGCCGCCGTCAGTGGCGGTTGCAACACAGGCATGTGCGCGCTGGTACAGACATCGCACCCGGCGTGGAAATGCGCAGGCGAAACCGCCGCCGTTGTAACGCCGACCGTCGCGCACAATGCGAGCAGCAGGGCGAAAAGATGGAATATGCGCCTGCCTGTCATTTCCTGCCGCGAGTCTAGCACGCTCACTTTGGATCGGACACGGGATCCGGGGTATCGAAGGTGATCACCGCATCCGCCGAGAATTTCTGATAGGAGCGGAATTCCACGTCGTTGCGGGACATGAACCGGCCGCGGTTCAAACGGATCTCGGCTTTCAGCGGCAATAGAAATTGGTGGCCGCTGATTGAGGAATAATCGTAATCGAGCGTGGTTTGCGCAAGTTGAATGGGAAAGTCCGACGGAATGTCTACGCTCTGCATAAAGATGCGCAGCACCTGTGACGTTTCGCGATCCACGAAAATCTCGCCGCTATACGCGGGCACCACTTCGCGCTTCGTTTCGCCATCCAGGATGCCCCATTGCGAGTGCGGCTGATCCACCGCGAACGTAAATACATAGCAGATGTGGTTGCGGACACGGCCCCACTTTTCCCAATGGAACTCAGCGTCGGATTTCGGCTCGAAGATGTATTTCAGCAAACTCCCAAACTCACCCGAAGAGGTGGTTCCGCCGAAGCTCTCAATGGTCCGGTTCAGCACCGGCGACCCGTTCGCCATAACCACGTCGTACTTCTCTTTTTGTTCGCTGTAACTGAGCTTGCTGACGATGGTATCGCCGGTGCGCCAGCTTTCCTTACCGAGCGGGTCGTAATAACGGCGCGTCACCTGTTTGCAGATAAAGTCCGGCAGCGAACTGGAATAGCCAAGCGCGTACTCGCGCATCTGATTAATTACATGCTGCTGGTCTTCGTAGGAAGGCTCCGGGATGGATTTCCGGACCGGCGGCGGAGCAGGCGGCGCGGGGGGCGCCAGCGCTTGCGAAGCGGCGCTCAAGTCACGCAACGCCGCAACCGTTTTAGGGCCTGCGCCTTCGCCCTGCAAAGCCTCAATCTTGGTATCGGCCAGCTTTTCGGAAAGGTGCATGCCATGAAGCTGAGCCGCCACCTGCTTATCCGGCTGTTTCAATTGAATGGAAGAGCGTACAAACTGCAGAATCTGCTCAACGGGAACAGTGGATTGAGCGAACGCCCCCACCGGCCAGACCAGTAGCGCGCACACAAATGGCGCAGTGACAAACCGCATACCCTTATTGTCGCATTGGGCGCGCTTTCGGTTACCGCGGATTGAGGAACTCGCCTACCTCCGGCGCTTTTTCTGTTCCGTGGGGCTCTGCTGGTTCAGTGCCTGATCGAGAGCTTTGATCGCAATCGGGGCCATGATCCGGTAGCCTTTCGCGTTCGGGTGCAGCGCATCGTCGGAAACCGCCGGGTCGAGTTCGCCCCCCTGTGA
>JALYXI010000467.1 GCA_030947245.1 Acidobacteriota bacterium | reverse complement strand
CGAAGATAGTCCGCCGAAAAGTCGTTGTCGCCTTTCCGCATATAGTAAGAATCCAGAACTTCGGAATCTGGATATGTGATCCCGTTCGCGAGAGCGGACCCGGAAGCTTTCGCGGAAATGATTTTGTTGCCGGGAGCGACGAGATCCGGCTTCACAATGTGATCGAAAAGGCTGGGGCCTTTGGAACTATAACTCGCGATGTAGTCATCGCTGGTGGCGACCGTGCTTTGGGTCTTCATTGCGCCAACGGTAATAACCATCGGGTCATTGCCCGGCGCGGTGATCGTCCCGTATCCGTTATTCTTGGCGAAATTATTACGGCCATAGTTCCCGGCGGCCACCACGACTACGATGCCTTTCGCCCAAGCGCGTTCCACCGCGTGGCAGAGCGGATCTTTCGTATAGCTTTCAAACACGGGCCGGCCGACGGAAAGATTGATTACTCGAATATTAAATATATTTTTCAGTTCGATAGCGCGATCGATGGCCGCAATCACCTGGGAATCGGTTCCGGCGCCGGTGGCGTCCAGGACGCGGAGATTGATAATTTTCACTTTAGGGGCAATACCGGTCAGGGTATGGGTGTACTGGCTGCCCTTGGAAGCGGAGCCGTCGCCCGCCAGGATGCCCGCGACGTGAGTGCCGTGTCCGTAATCGTCTGTGGCCATTAGCTTACCCGGCACGAAAGATTCGCTGTAAACGACGCCTGAAGCGGCCCACGGGAAGCCGTAGTGCAGGTCCGAAGCGGTGGCGCTGATGCCGCTATCAATCACTGCGACACCCACGTTCTCACCGTGGAGCTGCAGTTGTTGGGCATAGCCGGCGCTGATCGCGGCCGAAGCATAATCGAGAGTGGGATGAATGATGCGATTGGATGAAATAAAGGCGACATTTCCGTTCGCGTTCAATTTAGTCAACGCGGCTTGTGGAACCGAATACATCGCCGCATTCGCGGAGGGAAGTTCTTTCTTTAAGGTTCCGCCCACACTGGCGACTATTTGGTGATGGCTCGCGTTCAACTGTCCTTTAAATTGGACAATTACGTCAACCAACGTATTTGTTGGGGTAGCGGCTAATTCCTTGGCGATCTTGGAATTCTGGCCAAAAGCTAGGTTAACAGCTAGCAACAGGCAAACACTTAAAGTCCGTTTCATATCAGCAGACTTAGAATACAGGAAGGAAGTACTAGGGGTCTATATTTATTCCCCAAAAAATAAAAGAGATATCTTACTCGTAATTCACTTTCAGTACCAGGGTTGAACTATTAACGTTCGATATTGAGACTGAGCATGCCGCGCCGGGCCGCGCCCTGGAGAGCGGCCCTATTGTTGGTAATGATGTGAACCGGCATCCGTTCGAGGAGCGGCTGCATGCGGCCCATGGAGAGAAATGCCTGAAGAAACGGGCCGTCTTTCAGCTTTCCGGCGATGCGCGGCGCGATGCCGCCGCCGATATACACACCCGCGACGGCGAGCGTTTTCAGCGCGAGATTGCCCGCCTCTGAACCATAGAGCCTGACGAAAAGATCGAGAGCTTGCGCGCACAGTCCGGACCGGCCATGCAATGCGGCATCGGAGATCACGGCGCCGGGGTCGACACC
The DNA here is from genome assembly GCA_030947245.1 of Acidobacteriota bacterium. GTDB lineage: Bacteria > Acidobacteriota > Terriglobia > Bryobacterales > Bryobacteraceae > JALYXI01. The sequence continues at coordinate 4,389 of JALYXI010000467.1, read as the reverse complement.
CAATAGCTGCGCGGCGAGCCAATCCGGTTCCACGCCGTGTCCGGCGTCGCGCAGGAACTGATAGATATTGAACAGGCCGGGGCCGGAAAGGACACGTTCCCAACTGACATGGGCGTATTTCTTGAGCAGGTATTCCAGGAGGGCAATTTCTTCCGCGTTCCTGGGGGAGAACGTGGAGTGGCCGCCTTCGGAGGCGAACGGGCGGTGGCTGCCGTTATCCCAAAACAGGCCGGCCTCGCCCAATCCGGTACCCGCGGAGATGACGGCAGCGTTGCCGTGCTCCCCGCGCGAGCCTTCCTGGAGGGTGGTCAGATCCTCCGGCCCGAGGGTGGCTACGCCGTAGGCGTTCGCCTCCAGATCGTTGATCAGCGTCACGGGCGCGCCCAGCGAGGCGGATAGGAGCGGGGTATTCAGCTCCCAGGGCAGATTGGTAGGCCGGGCGACGCCGTCCACTACGGGTCCGGCGACTCCGAAACAGAAGCACTGGGGCGTTGGACCGGAGCCCAGAAACTCCTGAACGATGTGCTCCATGGACGGGTAATCGCGACTGTTGTATTCCGCGAAACGATCCAGCCTGGGGAGCGCGGGGTCGCCTGAGAATATGCCCACGCGGGTGTGGGTGCCGCCGATATCGCCCGCCAGGATCACTTGGCCCAGCGCCTGCCGTCACGCTCGAGCAGCCCGGCAGCGGCGTCAGGCCCCCAGGAGCCGGCCGCGTAGTTGGGAAAGTCCGACGGTTTTTCATTGGCCCAACGGTCCAGCACGGGCTGTACGATCTCCCAGCCCGCATCGACTGCCGCGGCGGTTTTGAAAAGTGTCGGGTCGCCGATCATGCAATCGAAGAGAAGTGTTTCGTAGCCGGTTTTCGAAGACTTGCCGAAGAAATTGGCATAGCAGAAGTCCATGGAAACGGGCTTCATTTCAATTTCCGGGCCAGGCACCTTGGCCTCGAACTCGAGCGAGATTCCTTCGTTGGGCTGTAACTGCAAGACCAACTTGTTCTGGCCGAGCTCTTCCACGGGCGTTTCCCGAAACAGGTGGAAGGGCGCCCGGCGAAACTGGATGGTCATTTCCGTGGTGCGCCGGGCCATGCGCTTACCGGTGCGCAGGTAAAAGGGGACGCCCGCCCACCGCCAGTTGTCCATCACCAGCTTCATGGCGACAAAGGTTTCGACCGGGGAATCCTTCGCGACCCGCTGTTCTTCGCGATAGGCCGGTACAGGTTGACCGGCTATGGCTCCGGGGCCGTATTGCCCGCGCACAACCTGCGTGGCCACCTCGTCCGGGGATAGCGGCGCAATCGCGTGTAGGGCTTTCACCTGCTCTTCGCGAACCGCATCCGCCTGAAAAGAATTCGGCGGTTCCATGGCCGCCAGCGCGACAAGCTGCAGGATATGGTTCGGCACCATATCCCGGAGCGCGCCCGCGGTTTCGTAGTAGCCGCCGCGGGTTTCGACGCCGACGGTTTCAGCCACGGTGATCTGCACGTGATCGATGTAGCGGCGATTCCACACGGGCTCAAAAATTCCGTTGCCGAACCGGAGCACCATAATGTTCTGGACCGTTTCCTTGCCCAGGTAATGGTCGATGCGGTAGATCTGATCCTGGGCCAGTACCTGGCCCAGTTCCCGGTTCAGCTTGAGCGAAGTGGGGAGGTCGTGGCCAAAAGGCTTTTCGATGATGACGCGGCGCCAGTGGCCTTCCGGCTGATCGGTCAGCCCGGCTGCTTTTAACTGCCTGGGCACTTCGGCGAAGTACTCGGGCGCGGTTGCCAGGTAGTAAAGATAATTTCCAGGCTTGCCTTTCAGTTTTTGCCGGAGCTCCTGGTAGCCCGGCTGGTTGTCGAAAGCGGACCTAATATAGAAAAGACGGCTGGTGAGCCACCGGACGGTTTCGGGGTCGGCATCTTTGCCGATGAATTCATTGAGATCGTCAGCGACTTTTTTGCGGAATCCTTCTTCCCCTCCGACATCGGTGCGGGCGAATCCGATGACGGAGAAGTCGTCCGGGAGGCGGTTCTCCCGGCGCAAATTGTAAAGCGAGGGGGCAAGGAGGCGCTTCGTCAGATCGCCCCCGGCGCCAAAGATCAGGAGAACACAAGGTTCCGCGGTTACAGGTCGCATGGTTGTCTGTTCCCATTCTGGGGCATGTAATCGGATGGCCTTACACGGGGCCGCGGCGCGAACGCTCGAAGAAACCCGGGAGTTGATGGAAGAGGCGACTGAGTTTCACATCGATGGAATGCGCCCGCATGGCGAAGCCGCCGGCACCGTGGCATTAAGGCGCTCACCCCAACGGCGCCCCAGGATCCACGGCGGTCTAGAATTAAGCAGGACGGAGGTCACCATGAACCCGATATTGCGGCGAACTTTCGGCTACCGATCGAACAGGCGAAGGCTATTCTTTCCTAGAACGTTCGTTATCAGCAGAACCTATATACATTGAAAAATATCGCGGATCGTTCTCGGGTCGAATATCCGGCCGCAATTCACCCCGGAATCATAGACATGACGGAAGCGATGAGAGCGATGAGAAGGACGCCGCCGGGTTTTTTTCCGGTTCACCAAGATGGCGTACCGTACGACGGAATGGGATTCAGCATTGAGACAATCCGAATTAGATCGGTTTTCGGTCTGGAAGTTCCCCGTCGCGGCCGTCCTTCTGGTTGCGTCCTGGCAATGGGCAACCGTGACCGCGAATTACAGCGGTAACTGGACTGCTCTATTCTGTACCGGGGCGCTCCAGCAGCACCCGCCGCTGGTCGTCTCGGAGCGCGTCTATTTGTTTGCGAATTCGGCTGGCTACGACGGTCAGATCTACCACTACATCGCGCACGATCCGTTCATGCGCTCCGGTCTGAAATCCTATGTCGACGAGCCCCGCCTACGGTACCGGCGCATCCTTGTACCGCTTCTTGCGTACGGGCTTGCGGGTGGGCGTCCGGATCGGGTAGACCCGGCGTACGAACTGGTGTTCCTCGTGAGCATCGGGCTCGGCGTGTACTGGAGTTGCCGGTTTGCGCAGAGTGTCAAGCTCACCCGGGCTTGGGGGCTGCTCTTTCTGGCGATGCCGGCAATTCCGATCACCATGGACCGTCTTGTCATCGACGGGGGGCTGGCCGCGCTCACGGCGGCGTTTGTGTATTACAGCCGGTCGCCGTCATGGAAGCTGTTTGTCGTCTTAATGTGCGCGGCGCTCACACGCGAAACCGGGTTCCTGTTGGTGGTGGCGTACTGCCTGCATATGATGTGGCGGCGGAGGTTTCGGATCGCCGGCGTTTTCGCCTTGAGTGCGGTCCCGGCAGCCGCGTGGTATGGCTACGTTCAGGCTCGGACCACAGGTCACTCATATGGCCTTTCGCTGATGCCCTTCTCCGCTATTCTGCAGGTATTGAGGAATCCGTGGAGATATCCGCCCGGGACTCCATTCGGCGATGCAGTCCGGATGGCGGATTACCTCGCATTGGCAGGTGTGCTGCTCGGGTTTGGATTTGCGCTCCTCTGGTTCGCCCGCCGCGGGCCTTCCGCGCCGCCGCGGATGGCGGCGGTACTGTTCACGGCGGTAGCCCTGGTGATGCAGCGCACCGATCACTGGCTGAACGTGTACGATTTTGGGCGGGTCTACACGCCGATGCTGATATGCCTATCGGCGGCCGCGGCACAGTATCGGAAGCTTTGGCTCCTGACGCCAGTCGCCATGATGATGCCCAGGCTGGCTATTCAACTTGCGCCGCAGGTGTTGGGAGTAATCCGCTGGGGGGCCTGACGATCACGATGTCAAGCGCATGTCTCAAGTTTGACAGCCGTTCCCACGCAATGTTGTAATAGTTGTACTCTTCTTGTTCCTCAGTAGCTCAACGGTAGAGCATTCGGCTGTTAACCGAAGGGTTGTAGGTTCGAATCCTACCTGAGGAGCCAAATTCTGTCCCTCCGAACGCCAACGCCCCGTTGGTTGACACCATCCGTCTTGCGATCCTACGCAAGATATCCCCAATTACTGCATACGTTTCCAGACGATTCTGTTCTCCCTTTCTGTTCGTGGAGAGTCGGCGTGGTTGCTCCCCTTAGCCCTTTGCGGCACCTCTTCGCCTGAATTCTCCGTTTCTCCGGAGAGCGCTCCACGCGGTTAACACGTTTCGCGTCTCGGTTACACTTTCGAACCTCGTTGCGTATGTTTACAGCGGAGGGTGCTTCGCACTCTTCAGCAGGCACTCTTCAGCAGGCACTCGACAGCGGGACGATCGCCAAGCGGACTTTCGTTGTGGTGCCAATCCACAGCGAGGTAAATCGTCCTTGCAGAAGACGTACAATCCATCGCCAGCATCCTTGCCGCTGGCTTCCTGCGCCATCGCGACCAACTTCGACGCACGGCCGCCCGACTTGACTGTTC
>JALYXI010000465.1 GCA_030947245.1 Acidobacteriota bacterium | reverse complement strand
CTTACCACGCGGACGCTTCTCATCTGGCCGCAATCAAGGGTTAATCAGCTGGCGGTACAGCGCGGTTTGGAGTTTTGCGATGTCGCGCCAGGTGTAGTGTGCTTCCACGGCTTGGCGTGCGGCGGCGCCGAGTGCCTCCCGCTTGGCTCGATCGCCGAGGAGGTCTGAAACCGCGGCCGCGAAACGGGGCTGGCTGGCGGCAATTTCAAGTGCGGTGACATCAAGGCCGTTGATGCCCGCGGGCGTGCTGACGATCGCTTTGCCCATAGCCATGGCTTCCAGAATCTTGATGTTCGTGCCCGAGCTGACAGTGAGCGGGGCTATCACTACCGCCGCGCGGCGATAGGCGGGGCGGACGTCAGGGACGAAGCCCTCGACGGTAACGCGAGGGAGTCCGATGCGGGCTCCGTATTCCTCGTGGCGTTCGCCGGCGACGATGTGGAGCGTTGTTGTATCCGGCAGCAGAGGCCAAATCTCACGAAGGAAAAACTCGATTCCGAGGCGATTGGGCAGGTGCGCGAACGAACCGATGAACAGCAGTGAGTACGGCTCCGGGGGACCCGAGGAGGGTTGAAAGCGTTCCGTATCGACGCCGTTAGGAATGGAGGCGGCGTGGGGGAGGTTCACGGCCGCTCTGTCTTTCGCAGACATAGTGACTACGGCTGAGACTTGCTGCCAAGCTGCCGTTTCAAAGTTCTTCCAGCGCGTGAGTTGCGTTCGGAGGCTGTGATCCGCCGCATTGGTGCGCAGCATTTGTTGCTGCAGGTCGAACGTGATGTCGTGCTCAACGAGTATGGTCTTTACGGGCGAGCACGCGGGGGCGTATTGGGCCATCTGGGTCCATTCGAGCTGAACAATGGATGGGGACCACTTACTGATTGTCTGGCGAAGTGCGGCATGGAACGTGAGGGAATCGAATTCTTCCACGGTGTCCGGGCGGGTTGTGGTGAGGCGGTAATGGGAGCCTTCGCGGCGCACCAGCGTGATCTCGCAGCAGAGGGCGAGGAGTTCCGGTGCTGGCGTCGTGAGGGCATCGGTGAAGGCGAGGAGAATGTGATCGAACTCAGGGGAGGCTTCGCGGATGAGATTAAAGATGCGGACTGCGCCGCCATGGGAGAGAGGATAAGGCAGATATGCGGTGGCGATCAGGATGACGGGTTTGCCTGAGCGGGCACGTCCCGGGAAGACGGCAAGGCTGCCATTGGTAAGAGCAAGAACTTGGTCTTCGGGAATGGCGGGCGTTGGCAGAGCGCGGCGGACCTGCCACGGGATTCGCGGCGCGGCGCGAAGTACGTCAATCGAACCGGTGAGGTGAAGCCGGCGAATGGCCGGGCGCCAGAGGCGGCGGAATAGGGCGGGAGAGGCAATGGCGCTAGCGAGGAAGCGCAGATAATTGATCTCAACCATTTCGGTGAGTTGGGCTTCCGAGTGGTAGCGCGCTGTGGTGGAGCGGTGGTGGTGTTCGGCCTGGGCGGCGGAGACGAAGACGGAAGGCCAGCCTTCTTTCCAGCCGCGGAAGCCCAAGTCAAGATCTTCGACGTACGCCGGGGTGAAGATCTCGTTCATGCCGCCGAGTGCGAGCAGCTTGGCCGTGTCGTAAAGAGAACAGCCGCCGCTACCGTAAAGCACCCAGGTTTGGTCTTCACCGGCCAGTGGCAGTTCGCAATAGAGGGGAAAGTTGGTGGGGCTTGTGGGATGGAAGACGGCTTTGCCGGTTTCTTCGCGGCGTTGTCCTGGGGGAAAGAAGATTTGTGCGGTGGCGCAGAAAAGGTTGGGGATTGTGGCGAAGACTTGTTCGAGAGGCGCCAAAAAATTCGGCGCCACGAACATGTCATTGTTGAGCAGTAGGGTGTAGCGATGGCGCACATGGGGCAGGCCTTGGTTGATTGCGCGGGCGAAGGAGAGCGGCGCGGAGTGTGTGAGGACCTCAACCGAGGGGTAATCAGCAGCGAGCCATTTGACGGTATGGTCGGAACTGCCGTTATCGATAACCAGAATTTGGTCTGGGGACTGCATGGTGAGCAGCGGAAGCGTTTGCTCCAGTAGAGCCCGTCCGTCGCGCGTCGGGATGATGACGCTTATCCCGGGAAGAAGTTCCTGACAAGGGAGCGGGGGGCTGAATCGTAGACCGCCAGCGCCCAGGAAGTGCATCCCGGCTAGATGGGCTAGTTTCGCGTAAATGGGGACTCTGGCGTCCGCAGGATGAAGGAGGCGTTTCGACCAGCGGACTAACGGGGATTTGTCCCGGAGCTTCCAGCGTATCTCGCTTTTCGTGCGTGAGAGCAGATAGCGGGCAATCTTGGGCAGGCTTTCGGGGCGGAACGTGAAGGAGTTCAGGTTTTCATCGAATGCGACCAGCTTGCGGACCGCAAGGCTGA
>JALYXI010000446.1 GCA_030947245.1 Acidobacteriota bacterium | reverse complement strand
GCGGTAGGCGGCTGGTACGCGGTAGACGGCTGGTACGCGGCGGCCTGCTGGTACGCAGTAGCCTGCTGGTACGCCGCGGGCTGCTGGTTGCCGTTCGGAGGCTGATAGCTTCCCACAGGCGGCTGATACGCGGCAGGCGGCGGATAGGCTCCCGCCTGTTGGTTGCCACTCGGAGGCTGATAGCTTCCAGCGGGCGGCTGGTACGCGGCAGGCTGGTACCCGCCCGCATTCACGTCGGGCTGCGGATACCCGGGCATCGCGCCCGCCGGACCTTGGGGGGGTTGATATCCGGCCGCACCGACGGGCGCGCCGGGATACGCATACCCATTCGGCGGCTGCTGAGCCTGGCCTTGCGGAAGCATCTGCCCTTGCATCTGGCGCTGTTGCTGAAGCATTTGCCGCTGCTGTGCGATGGCGGCGGTGGTCTGCGCCACCACGGCGAAGATGGCCGCGAACTTATCGGCTTTGTCGCCGCGGGTGGCGGTTCCCGGCTGCGCATCCACGCGCGCATCGAGCGCGGGGTTCATCCTCAGCGCCAGAGCGTGAAGATCTTTCGCCTGCTCCGCATCGCCTGAGCGTTCGGCCGCGAACGCCATCGCATCATACAGTGCCGCCTGCACGCCAGGCTCGTTTGGATAGAACTCCAGCCATCGCCGGTATCCACGCTGTTGCGCCGCGTAGTTGCCTTCGGCCTGTGCTTCCCGCACCTGGGTTTCGATGTTCTGCAAGCTGCCGGGATCTACCGGGATATGCAGCTTGGTGAACCCCAGAGCGGTGTAGGGCAGCAGCAGCGCGGCAATCAGGCCGCCTGCAATATGAATTCTAGTCGTAAGCGTCATTAATACACTCCTGTAACGATGAATGCGGCCCAATAGAAAGGGTGCGGATGGGCCGCGCGGACGGCCAAGCTGGATTCGCGAAGGGCTCTGGCCGGCGTCAGTCCCTGGCGAAGGCGTTCGTAGAAGCCAGCCATCAACAGCGCGGTGGATCGATCACTCACCTTCCACAAGCTGGAAACGACCGTGTTCGCGCCCGCGGTCAGGAAGGTGCGGGTAAGACCCGCAATCTCATCACCGCCCATCATCTTCCCTAAACCCGTTTCACATGCGCTTAGGACGACCATGCGGGCCCGTAGCGGCAAATCCGTAATCTCATAAAGCGAAAGCCGCGAAGGCTGGTGGGCCGCCGGACTGGTGAGCAGCGCGCTGAATAAGGGCGCATCCTCATCCAGCACGCCGTGGGTCGCGAAGTGCACCCGCTCATAGGTAACTAGCGCCTGTTTCGCCGCATCATGCGTGAAGGCACCGCCTACAACAACTTGTGCCCGCGGGTAGACTTTCGCGATTCCGTCCGTTTCCGCGAGCGTCCCCGGAAGCGCGGGCATCCCTTCAGCGGACCGGTTCCCGAGCGCTCCCAGAAACAGGCTGCCCGGCGAGCCGGACGGCGCGGTCAGAAATTGCAACGCGCCGGCGGAAGGAAGATAGCTGACGGAATAAAGATCCGCAAGAACGCGGCCATCCGGAAGGCGGAGCACCGCGAAGGGAAGATAGTGCAAATACGCCGAAGGAACGATGAGCAGGTGCTCCGTGCCCGGCGGGAGCGCACTCAGGACTGGCTCAACCAGCGCTTTCGATACCAGCGCGACCAGTTCCGGCCACTCCGTCGAAGCGGCATCGGCCAGCATCGGACGGAGGCGCGCCACTTGGTTGCGAAGGGCGACGGTATCCACTTTCCACGAGAGCTGCCGCGAAGCTCCGGAAGACACGATGAAGGCGGTGACAGCTCCGTCCAGGATGCCATATTCCACCATGGCGGAATGCGGCGGAACTCTACGTTCCGTTTCCGCCAGGCCCGGCGGATCGAGAGAGAGCACCTGACCGGCGCGGCTGCGGTTGAGGCCGGCCTGCTGGCGGGCGACACTGAAGCGCGCTTCCAGGGCTTTCAGTTCCGCGCGCACGAGCGTGGGCTCATGGCCGGCGCTACGCATAATGGCCTGGCTTTCCGGAGCGAGCTGCAAGCGCAGCCCCGCCAGTTGTTCTTCCAGTTTCCGCAGGCCCGCGATTTCGGGTCCGGCTTCCGCCGTCCGAAAGCGGCGGCCCTGCAGCATCTCCACAAAGGACCGCGCCTTGCCGCGCTCCAGGTATTGCCACGCTTCCTCGCTCCGCCCCATGCGCGTCAGCACCGCCACCATGCGGGTGTAGAGTTCACCGACAGATTCGTTGTCCAGAAGACCTTGCCTCTGCTCCTGCTGCGTAAGCCCGGCGCGCATCCGTTCCAGTCGCTCGATGGCCTGCCCGTACTCAGTAATTGCCGCTTCTGGCCGATCTGCTTCCGCCAGGATGCCGCGGATGAAGTGCAGCCTCCACTCGCCTTCCGCGTAGTTCAGGCCCGGCAGTTCCCGCTCCACTGCCGCGAGGTGTTGCTCCACTTTCGTCCTTGCCTCCGGGAGCCGGGAGGCTTTCGTGGCAAGGTAGCGCGAGACGGCCAGATGCGCAGCCACTTCCTCATCCCGCTGCTTCGCGGCGCGCAGACCTTCAATCGCCTGCTCATAATATTCCAGCGCGGCCTTCGGCTTCTCATTCAAAGCGCGCTCCAAACGCGCCAGTTGAAGGAGAGCGCTTGTGCGATCGCCATCCCCGTTGCGGATAGCCCCCAGCAGCAGCGCGCGGGCGTCATCCGGATCGTCGTTCAACTCAGCGACGCGGGCCTTCCCCAACACAGCGTCGAAGCGCAGATGGCGCAACCGTTTCTGCGTTGCCACATCCGGATATGACGCGATGCTCTTCAGCATTTCATCAAACCAGCGGCGTGCGGCCCCCGCTTGCCCCAACTCGAGATCCGCGTAGGCGAGAGCGTCCAGAGTGCGGAAGTAGGAGAACTGCGACCCCGCATCGGCCGGAATGCCGTTCGGCGGCAGCGTGCCCATCTCCAAGCGCCGCGCCTCTTCAAGAAGTACCCCCTGTTGCCGGGTCCCGTGAATAGAGGCATAGCTGCCCGCGAGAGAGCGCAGCGCGTCAATCTGCCCGGGCACTTCTCCGTTGGCACGGGCCGCTTCCACAAGGGCGGCATCTTCGCGAAGCAAACCATCCACATCCCCCGCTAGGCGGCGGCGCTGCTTCACCAGACTGCGCGCAAACCCGGAAACGGAAATCGGCAACCCCGGGATTTCAACATCCGCATGCCTGGCAAGAGCGATCGCTTCCTGGTAAGGGAGGCTCCGCAACCCGTCCAGCAAACCGCTCAACACCTGGCTTGCGGCCTCAGGCGCGAACTTTTCGGCCTCCTCCCCCGGGGGCAGCAGCGCCGTGGCTTGCTTCACGGCTTCCACCCCTTCCGCGAACTTACCTTCTTGGAAGAGGATGTCGGAAAAAGCCATCTTGCCGCGCGCGCGAAACAGCGGCGGCGCTTCCCGAGCCGCTTGCATGGCGTCGCACTCGCGGCGCGCGCCTTCCTGGTCATGCAGCGCCAGCATCGTTTGCACGATGTCGCGCTTCAAGGTGGCGGCGGTTGCATCCGTGGCATTGGGAAGCAGTTGTTCCGCAACGCGCAGTTCGGCCAGCGCTTCCGCCGGCCGCCCCAGGCTCAGCAGGTCGCCCCCGATGGCCTTGTGGTTCAGGTACGCTGTGCCTGTCTGCCCGGATCTCATTTGCAACTCAAGCCCGTTGCGGGCAGCGGCAAGAGCGGCTTCGAAGTTCTGATCCATGCGATAGTACGTGTCCTGAAAGCTCTGGTACACGCTTGCTTTGAAGAGATCGCCCTGGAAGACCTGAACTTCGACCAAACCGTCGATCGCGCGGTGCAAACCCGCTATGTCTTCGGCACCCGCGCCGATGCCCTGGCCCTGCCGCATCAACGCGGTGAACAACTCCGTGGCGCGCGCGGCCCCCGCCGAGCGGAACACCGGCGCATCCGCTGCCGCGTTTCCGGTTAGCCGGCTCAGCAGCACGCGCGCTTCCGCAAGGCGCGCGGCGTCCTGCGCGTGCAGCGCAACCGCCATTGCGGCAATCAGAATCTGTTTCAGCACACCCAAGCGCACCTGAACAAGAGTCGCCACTCCACCGGCTTTTGTGACAGTAATCTGTTGTTGTCACAAATCGCCACCTTCCCGCGACTTAGCTTCAGCAACTCAATTCAGCTTTAGGAGCAAACATGAACATCTCAAAACGTCCGATCCTGGCGGTTGTTGCGGCCGCGCTGGCCTCAATGGCAGCACCAGCCGCTCACGCGCAGGCTAACCCCAGCGCCGCGCAAAACCAGCAGTGGACCAATCGGCCCTGTTCCGACCCCTGGGTCAGCCTGGGATTAACCAGCTTCATCTATGGAGGAACCCGCTATCCGAGCGGCGCGGGCACTACCGGAGAATGCGATACCAAGTTGTACGGCGGCGGCCAGTGGAGCAGCTTTGCGGACCTGGTGCAAAAGATGCAAGCAACCCGCGCGGCCCTAGCCTCAGTGGGGGCGAGTTTCAACTCGGTCGCCAAGAACGGCGTCACCGTGGTGACGCTATCGGATAACACCGGCATCCTGGGCGGCGCCGTAATGCGAGGCAGCCAAGTGATCAGTAATGACGGCGGCTCCATCATTGCGCAAGGCGGCGGCAATCTGTCGCGCAACTTCGGACAAATCATCGCTCAGGGAGGCGGGAACTATTCCGTGCAGGGCGTGGCGAAGAAGACGATCCGGCTGCCGGGCGGGGTTCTGACGGTCCGGTAGCTGAAGTTTCCACATTTTCGATGGGGAGGGCGGTTTCGCGGCGATTCCGCCTGCTCCACCACTCAGCTTGAGCCTCGCGGACTTCCGCCGCAGGGGGGCGACGAATACTCGAGGGTAACTTCTTTATGGCAACCTCTTATGGCAGGGTATAGGTAGCGCCCACCGTAAGCTGGAAAGAATTCTTCCTGAATGCCGGCGGGGGATTGTTTATGTAGTTGTCCAGGGCTCCGACGGTCCAGGCGAAGCGGCGGTAAACGGGGAAGGTGAGTCCGGCACTGACAAAGGCCGAGTAGGCGTTTGTGTCCGTCCATGCGGGGGTGATGCCGCCTTGTTCATTCAGGCGGATGCCATGCGGGAATTTTTGGGTATAGGTCTCTCCGAACTGCGAACCGAACAGCTTTTTGCTCAGACTTGGATCGGAAAACATCTGCCAGATGTAATTCGCGCTTGCGCGGACATCGAATTCCCGGGCATCGCTCTTAGTGACGACGAAGCCCAAGCCAACACCGTAGTTTTGCTGGAGGTCGAGTCCCTGCGAGAAGCTGTGATCGAAAGCGGCGTTTACGAAGGCAAACAGCCTCGGATTCAAGAATCGGTCCTGTTCCAAATCGGCGTGGTACAGCGATGTTTTGATGGAGGGCTCTCCAGGGGCCGTTAACTTCCCATACGCTTCGTTGAAATCGAGAACCGTGCGGCTCCGCTGATCGAGCCAGCTTTCGCCCGGAACGGCTCGCACCAGGTTCACGGCAACGCTGACCGTGCGGTTATTCTGGGTCGCTTGCGTTAATGACAATCCCGCCGTTCCGCCGCCTTTCCATCCTTCGGTGAAACGGAGACGATGCAGCGCTCTTTCAAATGCGGCCTTACCCACGATGCCAGCGACATTGCTGACCGGCAATTCCTTCCGCGGCCCCGTTTCCGAATCTATGCTGACGATCTGGCCGGTGGCAGTGATTTTGCCCTGGGGAACTTCTTCGGCGCGTTCCCCCTTGCCGAGTTTCATGTCTTTCGGGATGGCCGCGAAAGTCTCGGATGCCTGGAGGTCCATTACTTTGCCCCACTCCACCGTGACATCGCCGACGGCATTGCTGGTGAATATCAGGGATGCGCTTGTCGCGCTTTTCAGATGACCGATGAACTTCTCTCCGTCTTTTAGCAGGAGGACGTCCGTGCCGGGTTCCGGGGCCGGAGCCTTCGTTTGGGCAAAAGCCACTCCGGCCGGGATGAGAAAGAGGGCGGCAGTTACAGGAAAAGCGCGATTGAAAAACCTCAATATACAACTCCTCCGGGGTTCAACAGTGTGCGGAACAACATCGACCGGTTGAGCCGCCGGCTTGAGCGATTCCGGATCGCGATCTGTTGCGGTTAACTGTTTCCGCAATGGACGATACGCGCTGGAAGTAATACAGCGAAACATGGGCCCGCCGTGCGAAGCGCTCTAATCGGTAGGATTCAGTTTTCCTCAGAAACACTATATGCTGATTTCAAACAAGTGGAAATAAAAAAGATTGCCCGGGGCGTGCGGCACTTCCAAGAGGAAATTTTCCCATCCCGAAAAGAACAGTTTGCCGAGTTGGCCCAAGGGCAGGCTCCAGGAATCCTGTTCATTACCTGCGCCGACTCCCGGATCGATACGGCGCTGCTGACCCAGACCGAACCGGGTGAAGTGTTTACGGAGCGGAATCCCGGCAATCTGGTTCCGGTGCATGGCGAAGAGGGCGGAGGGGTTTCGGCGAGCATCGAATATGCCGTTTCGGTTCTAAATGTCAGGCACGTCATTGTGTGCGGCCATTCGGACTGCGGGGTGATCAAAGCGTTGGCGGATCCCTCAAGAGTAAATGGGCTGCCGAGTGTCGCGCGATGGCTTGAATATGGGCTCCGCGCAAAGGAACTGCTGGACGCGGAGCCCGCGCGCGATAGCGAGGAGAGCCGCCTGGAACGGCTGACTGAGTTGAATGTGCTGGTACAGCTTCACAATTTGCGGACTCACCCCTCGGTGGCGAAGCGTTTGGAATCGGGAGAGCTGGCGCTGCACGGATGGGTTTATCGCATTGGGACCGGGGAGGTGATGGCGCATGACGTTTCCGATCGTCAGGGCCCGGGGCGATTTGAGCCTTGGCCATCGCAGGAAGAAAGCTAGCCCGGCGCCTCTACACATCGAAGAAGCTTGCCGAAAATGTAGCTAGCGCCAGCTGCCGGAAGCCACGAAGCTGGCCCAGTAGAACGGGTGCGTGCCGGCGTGCGCAGCGCGGCGACGTGAGATGGCGAGGCGGTTGGCATAGGCCACCGACTCCACTGTCGAGAGATGCCGGTGGAAGCGGCCCTGGTACAGGTCCCTCATCCAATGACCGGCATCCTCGTCGAGCACAGGCCATAGGCTTGCAATCTGGGTGGAAGCGCCCGCAATCTGAAAGGCGCGGCGCAGGCCAAGGACGCCCTCTCCGCTCTGAACTTTTCCCAATCCGGTTTCACAGCCGGAGAGCACAACCCAATCCGTACCATCGAGATCGAGCGAGGCGGCTTCCTGAGCCGTAAGGATGCCGTCTTCGGCTGCGCCGGTAGATTCCTGCCGGAGATTAGCCCCGGCTAAGGCGAGCCCGGCGCGAAGCAGCGGCGAGTTCGCAGCACCCTCCTCGGCGCAATCGCCGGGCAGGTAAAAGCCGTGAGTGGCCAAGTGGACAACCTGCTGGCCATGTGTTGCGCCCTTCAAGGCACTCTCCGAAGCGGAGGCTCCGGTCAGCAGTTGAATGCGCCAGCCCTGCTGCTTTCCAAATCGCGCGACTTCAGTTACTTCCGCCCCGGAAGCGGGAAGCGGGGGAAAGCGCATGGAGCGAAACGCGGCGCAACCGGTCCGCGAACCTCGAAACGTACGTGAAAGCAGAGCCGGCACCGTTCCGGGAAGCTTGTCGAAGGCGGGATCGCCTACGGCCAGCAGTTCGGGAGCGCGGCCGGGGGTGGATGCGGGCACAACCGTCAAATCCCGCTCGGCATTCAGGACGTGGAGCATGGGTCCGGTTTCCGCCAGGTACCGTTCCTTACCCGACGGAAGGGCGGCGAAGTTGATCTCATGCAAGCGGCCATCCGCGACCAGCAGCACCGTGCGGTCCGCCGCGAACTCCTTCGCGAAGGGGTCCCACACGGCGCGCCGCAGAGCCGCAGCGGACGCGCGGTAAGAGCGCTCATTCGCCAATGCATTGCGGCCGAAGCTATCGCGCTCCCGCGCAATCTGTTCGCGCCACGCGTCCACCAGCGGCTCGATGGTTTTCGCGGGACCGAGATCGAAAGCCCGAACCACACCGCCGGAGTTTCCGGTGAAGGCCCAGTACTCATCCCCCGCTACAAACGAAAGCAGGCCGACGTGAGCACTCAACGCGGCGGTGACTTCTTTCAGACCCGCACGCTCCCGGCTTTGCTCAGAATGGAATGGAGCACTCTTCTGCGCCAGTGCATTTTCCTGCTGTTCGGTTTCGGCGCGGGCGCGGTCCAGATCTTTCGAACCTTGTAGCGCAAGCGTCGCCAGACGGGTTCGCGCAGCGGTAAGTTGGCGCCAGGCTTCGCCGGTGCGGGGATCGGCTTCGCGCCGCCAATTGCGCGAACGCGCTGCCGTTTCGTCCAGAACGGCGTTGCGGCCGAGAATGACGCAGTCCCATACCCGGCGGCGTTCTTCCTCCGTTTGCATCAATCGGAGCGCCAGTTCCAGGCCGCCTTCGGACCGCGTGGTGTAACTGAGGGCCAGGCGCTCTACCATGCCGCGGGCAGTCTGCCGGATGGAATCCTGACGCATGCGCCCGCCCTCAAGGGCAGCCGCCAGCGCTTCTTCGCGCCTTCCGAGCCCGATCAAAGCGTTGGCTTCCCGCACCCGCAATGCGGATACCGTCGCGCCGCTCATCGCCATCTTGCCGGCGAGGCCGATCGCACGCACTTGCAAGGCAAGCGCCTCCCGGTAGCGGCTCTCTTGAGTGTCGAGAGATCCAAGATCGCTTAAGGCGTTGACAAGCTGCAGCGGTTCCTCGCCCGGATGCCGGTCGAAAGCGGCAATCGCCTTTTCCAGACTGGCCCGCGCTGGGGCGCCTTGCCCAAGCTGAAGCTGGATATGGCCCAAAATAAGGTAGGAATTGGCGGTATCCACAGAGTCAGGGCCAAGAGTCTCGACGGCTAAGGCGAGAGCGTTTACCGCCATGCCGCGGGCCTCCTCCAAGCGGCCCAGGTTCTCCGCAATCTGAGCACGGGTGCGCAATAGTTCCAGCGTTTTGCGGTTCGAGGACCCAAATGTCTTTTGATAGATCTGCCAGGCACGGAAGATCTCCGGCTCAGCCTGCCTGTAGTCCGTCAGTTGGGAGTGAAGCGAGCCCAAGCTCTTCAAGACGGCGCCGACCAACTGGTGATCCGGGCCCAAGCGCTTCTCCTGAATCGCGAGCGCGCGCCCGTAGAGCGAGAGAGCTTGCGGATAATCTCCCATCTCCATCGCGACAATCCCGAGATTGCCAAGCAGTTGAGCCGTGCTGGGATGCTCCGGGCCAAGCTTCACTTCGGCGATGCGAAGACCATTTTCAAACGCCTCGCGTGACTTCGCGTAGTCTCCCGATTGCTTCAGGCACAGACCGTAATTGTTCCAAAGCGCGAGAAAGCGCTTGTGATCCGGCGGCAGCGTTTGGCGCATCACGGCCAGGGCGCGTTCGTAAAGCGCCAGAGCCTGAGAGTAGCGGGCGCGGTGATATTCCGCCGTGCCCATGCTCAGGTAGACTTGCGCGACCAGGGGATGCATGGTTCCCAGGTTCCGCTCCAGCAACTCGCGCGCGATTTGAAGTTCAGACCACGCCTCCGCGGGCTGCACATAGAGGAGCGCCATGCCGATGTTGAAGTGAGCCTCGCCCGCGAGCGCGCTGTTCCTGCCCGCTACCCCATCCCGCAGGGCCAACGCGAGCCGGGCCTGCTCAATGGCCCGCGGATAGCGGTCCATGGCGCGGAGTACGTCGCAGAGGGCGGTTGCGGTTTCGGCCCGGTCCAGGGCGGGGGCTTGCAGCTTCTCCTGAACCCGCGCGGCCTCTTCCAAGCGCTTCAATGCCGGGGGATACGAACCGGACGCATATTCAAAACGGCCGAGCAAGAAGGAATTCTTCGCCAGAGCCAGCCTGTCGGCTCCTGCGGAGGCGCGCCGCTCCATCTCCGAAGCCCGGGAGATCAGATCGCGAACGGGAGGGGTGGTGTCTCCCGCAGCCATCCGCGCCTCTGCCAGCAGTTCCATCGCCTGCGCGTTCTCCGGATACGGAGGCGCAAGCACGGCTTCCGCAATTGCGGCTTCCATCTTGCCGTCTAAGATCAGCCGATGCACGCGGCGGGCATGCTCTTCAAAGGAAACTTCCTGCGCAAAGACAATGCCGCCCGATACAGCACAACAAACCAGGTACGCGAGCCGAACCACGGTTTACTATGGTAACAGTTGGCTGCGCAATTGCTTTGCGGGGCCGGCAAGGCCGCCGCGGTTCCGTACCACTGTGTCCAGGTAGCTTCGGGCTTTCACCCGATCCCCTTTCAGCAACCAAGCCTTGGCCAACGCCCACTGTGCTTCTTCGGAGAAGACCGGATCCGAAAGCCGGAGGACCGCCGCCATTTCAGGGATGGCGCGATCGGGACGCCGGAGCAGCAGTTCGCAGGCTCCCCGGAAGAAGTGGGCGGGGGCATAATCCGGGTAAGCCACCGTCACTTGGCGCAGCGCTCGAGCTGCAGAGGCATAATTTAACCGGGCGTAGGATGGCATGGCCGCGCGGAATGCGGCTTCGGCTGAGGTGGAATCCCCGCGCAACGCGGAATCCTGGTATTTCGGCGGGTCGTACCGGGCAAGTAGGGCCAGCGGAGCCGCCGACGGTATTGGCGCGGGGGCCGCGGGAGCCGCCGTGGCAACGGGAGTTTCCGTGGGCTTCGGACTTGCGGGCGCTGTTCCCGTGCGCTGCGCCAACCACAGGGCCACGCCCGCTATTGCCAGAACGGCGGCAATCGCGAACGGCCGCATAGGCGCCGGTTTGCGCGTGG
>JALYXI010000095.1 GCA_030947245.1 Acidobacteriota bacterium | reverse complement strand
ATGTATCACTGTAACAGTACAGCTATACGGACACCGTTGTCAACAAGCCGCCGTCCTCTAATTAGTAAGGCGTCCGGGCTTGAAATCCCATCCACGCGCGAAAACTCTCCGCGCCTTCCTGCCTCATCAGGTTCGCCATTGGGATTCGCCTTTCCTGTAAAGGTAGAGCGAATTCTCCATAGATGAAAGAATCATCGAAACCGGCCTTTGCCGCGTCTTCCCGGGTTGCTGCAAACCAGATTTTCCGCACCCGCGCCCAGTATGCCGCACCCAGGCACATGGGGCACGGCTCACAACTTGAGTAAAGTTCACATTCGGTCAATTGGAAGGTCGCAAGCTTTTCACAGGCCCTCCGGATCGCCACCACTTCCGCATGCGCCGTGGGATCGTTTGCGGAGGCAACCAGATTGGGACCGCTCGCCACTATCGCATTATCACGAACCACCACGGCGCCAAACGGGCCACCCTTGCCCCCTGTAGCGCTCTCCACGGCAATGCGGATCGCCTCCGCCATAAATTCGTTATCCACGTTGACTATCGTATTTTAGGAGTAACCGTATGCGTCTCCCCGTTCTGCTGCTCCTGCTGTGCGCGTCTGCCTCCGCGCAGATCGAAAAGACACTGGCATCGCTATACTCCGTGAAGACATTCCGGGAAGCAGCCATTTCCCCGGATGGCAAGCGCATCGCGTGGACCGAAAATCTACGGGCAAAGGACAATAGCGAAAGCTCGAACAGTGCAATCTCCGTGATGGAAATTGGCGGAACGGCGAAACGCGTTTCGGCAGGGGAAGGGGCAAAGGCTTGTTCGGAACATGGACTCGCATGGTCGCCGGATAGCAGGCAGTTCGCGTTTCTTTCCAATTGCGCGAATTCGAAGCAGGCTCAGGTTTACGTGGCCACCGCGCCGGGCGGCACTCCGCGCAAGCTGACGAATCTGACCGGATTTTTCCAGAACCTCCAGTGGTCCCCGGACGGGCGCCAACTGGCGGTTCTCTACACGGAGAACGCCGTACGTGTTGCCGGGGCAACAGAGCCGACTACACCGGACGCGGGTGTGGTGGAGGAAAAGTTCTTTGAGCAGCGGCTCACGCTTCTCCATCCAATTAATGGAACGGCGCGGCAGATTTCCCCGGCCGACACGTATGTTTATGAATACGACTGGGCGCCGAATGGGAACGAACTGGCGTACACGGCAGCTAAGGGAGCAGGCGATAACAATTGGTGGATTGCGGAACTCTATGCGATCAACGCCCAATCCGGCGCCGTGCGGCACATTCTGAAACCACCGGCTCAGATTGCGGCGCCGCGCTGGTCGCCTGACGGGAAGACCATTGCATTCGTCGGCGGCTTGATGAGTGACGAAGGCTCGACGGGCGGTGACGTGTATACGGTTTCTGCCGCGGGCGGCGCGGCGAAGGACCTAACGCCAGGGCGCAAGACTTCACCCGCATGGCTTCGGTGGACTGGCGATTCAACACTGCTGATCACAGAGCGCGAGGACGGTGGGAGCGCGATTACCACACTCAACACGGAAACCGGCGCCGCGGAGACACTGTGGCGCGCTGACGAATCGCTGCACGCCGGTTCCGGCGACCTTAGTCTTTCGCTTGCAAAGGATGGCAAAACGGCCGCAGTGGTGCGGACAAGCTGGTCACGCGCTCCCGAGGTGTGGACCGGGCCTATTGGCGATTGGAAGCAAGTGACGCATGCGAATGCATCCGCCACCGCAAGCTGGGGCGAGGCCAAGAAGCTGCATTGGCAGAGTGAGGGAACTGCTGTGCAGGGCTGGCTGCTGTATCCAAAGAATTACGATCCCAAGGCGCGCTATCCCATGGTGGTTTCAGTTCACGGCGGGCCTGCCGCTGCGAAGTCACCGGCTTGGCCATCACCCGGTTTTGATTTCAGCGCATTCTCCGCGGAAGGCTATTTCGTGTTGTTTCCGAATCCGCGCGGCAGCTATGGACAAGGTGAGAAGTTCACCACAGCCAACGTGAAAGATTTTGGAAACGGGGACTTGAAAGACATTCTCGCCGGCGTGGATGAGGTGGTGCGAACGCTGCCCGTAGACGGCAAGCGCGTGGGGATCGGTGGCTGGAGTTATGGCGGCTACATGACCATGTGGGCCGTTACGCAAACCAACCGCTTCAAGGCCGCCGTTGCCGGTGCGGGGATTGCCAATTGGCAAAGTTACTACGGTGAAAACTCAATCGATGAATGGATGATTCCGTATTTCGGCGCCTCCGTGTACGACGATCCGGCGGTTTATGCCAAAAGTTCGCCTATTACCTATATCAAGAATGTCCGAACTCCGACCTTGGTGGTGGTCGGCGACCGTGATGGGGAATGCCCCGCCCCGCAAAGCTATGAATTCTGGCATGCCATCAAGGCCCAAGGGGTGAAAACCAAGTTTATTGTTTACCCCAACGAAGGGCACCGCTTCCACGATCCGAAGCATGTGGAAGATTTAGCCAGGCAAACGGTAGCCTGGTTCAATGAAAACCTAAAATAGAGAATGATGGATTTGTGAAGTTGGATTATAAACCGTAATTCTTATAAGCCTGGTCCAGAACTTCCACCACGTGGAAGACGCGCTGATTTTTGCCGTAAAGGCGCGCTCCCGCTTCCAGTTGCAGCATGCAGCCTGGGTTCGCCGTCACAATCCACTCGGCTTCCGTGCGGTTCACATTGGTCATTTTCTCTTCAAGGATCTGCATGGCCATATCCGTATGAACCACGTTGTAGATGCCGGCGCTGCCGCAGCAGATATCCGCGGCGGCCATTTCACGAAACTCCAGGCCAGGAACCTGGGCAAGCAGCTTTCTTGGGGCAGTCTTGACCTTTTGGCCGTGTAACAAATGGCAGGAATCCTGATATGTAGCCCGATGGCGGATTTGGCCCATGTTGGGATTCAGCTCTATGCCGGACAGAAACTCATTCACGTCTTTAGTAAGCGCGACGAATTCCCTGGCCTTGGCGGCATACTCAGGATCGTGCTCCAGAAGTTCGTCATACTCTTTCAGGGTGGAACCGCAGCCGGCCGCATTGCTGATCACTGCGTCGAACTTGCCGGCGAGTACGACATCGATATTGATGCGCGCCAGTTCACGGGCCTCATCGCGGATTCCGGAGTGAACATGGAGCGCGCCGCAACAACCTTGGCCGGCCGGGATGACGACATCGCAACCGTTCTTCTGAAGCACACGGACGGTGGCTTCATTCAGCCGCGCGAAAGATACATTGGCAATGCACCCAGCCATGAAAGCTACCGTGTAGCGGCGTTGCCCTTCCGCGGGGTAGGTCTTACCGATCTTGCTAAAGAAGAATGGAATCTCGGCCGGCGGCGAGAGTTGTTCCAACTTGCCGAGCTTACCCATTAACTTGAGAATGCCGGATAACCGAAGAAGCTTTTGAAGCCCGCTGGCCTGATAAAGATAGAGCAAAGAACCGGCGGCGGTCATCAACCCGGGAGAACGAAGCAGGTTGTGGAAGATGAATTTGCGCGTAACGCGGTTCCACCAGGAGCGCTCAGTGTGCGCCTCGATTTCGGTCCGCGCCGCTTCAATCAGCTTTCCGTATTCCACGCCGCTTGGGCAGGCCGTCTCGCACGCGCGGCAAGCCAGGCAGAGGTCCAGATGCTCGCGGTAGGAATCGGTTATGGGGGCGCCCTGCGAAACCTGAACCATCTGGTAAATACGGCCGCGGGGCGAATCCATCTCTACCCCGAGTTGCCGGTAGGTGGGGCACGCGTTCAGGCACAAGCCGCAATGGACACAACGGTCGAGATCGGACTGCAGCGGCTTATCGATCTCCGAGGTATGGCGCTCACCTTGACCCGTGGGAACTTTAGATTTGACGGTAGAGACGGCCATGGTTAAGTAAGTTTCCGGGGTCGAAGAGTTGCTTGACCTTCTTCATCATCGCAAAGTCCGTGCCGGGAGAAGGCCATAGGTCTAAGCGGTGCTTTTCAGATTCGGGAGAAAACTCCATCACAGCGCGCCATGGCTTCGCCTTCATCCACTTTTGTGCGGCATCGGCACGGCTGAAATAAGCGTAGCTGACGCCCGTGGCGGCGCGGGCGATCACGGGAACATCAAGCGATTCGAAAACATCGCCAACCTGCTTCAGGGCGGAGGAAACACGTACTACAACACCGTCCGCGAACTTCTCGGTAAAACGTTGCGATGCATTCTGCACCTGCCCCCAAAAGCGCTGTTCTTCCGCGCCGTTCAGTTCCGTGCCGCCGGAAAGCTCGCGGCTATAGCGTTCCACAACGTCCGGCGCGCCGCCGAATTGGATGGCGAGCACATAGCCGCGATAGCCGATTTGTGCGCTGGCGAGCGGATTCAGCAGGTCGATCGCCGAGGGTTGGAGTACGCTTTCCAGAATGCGCGCCCGGGCCGCCAGCGCGAGCGGGAGAGTTTCAAACGACAGCAAGGAAGTACGTTCGGCGGCCGGTTTCGGAGATAATTTGAAGTTCACCACCGCAATCGCGGCAAGTGTTCCGAAAGAACCGATCATCAGCTTGCCCATGTCCAGGCCTGCCACATTCTTGACAACCATGCCGCCGGACTGGACTAGCTTGCCTTCCAAGGTAGCGTACGTAAGGCCGATCACCATATCTCGCGCGGTGCCGTACAGCCTGCGGCGAGACCCGGATGAATTCGCGCCGAGAATACCGCCCACCGTGGCCGATTCGGCGTAAGGCGGGTCAAGCGGGACCATCTGTCCGTTGCGCGCCAGAATGCGGCTGAGTTCCGCGAACGGCATACCGGCTTCCACGCTAACGGTAAGATCACGGGGTTCGTATCGCAGAATTCGATTGAGGCTGGCCGTCGTGACCGTGACGTCCGCAGGAGCGACGGGCCCAGCCATCAAGCGTTTGGTGAACTTGCCACCCAAGCTGATGGTGCGGCGTTTGTTTGCGGCTTCGGCCAGAACCTGCGCCAGTTCGAGAGGAGAAGCCGGCGCGAGCAGCTAGACCACCTCAATATCGATGGGCAAGGTGTGATGGATGGCGTAGGGCCCGTAATCCTGGTTGTGCTGAGCGGGCTGTACATTGCCCTTTGAATCTGTCGCGCGGGACATCAGGGTGTGGCGCCCGGGCTCGGGAGAAGCCCACGTAAAATCCCACCCGCGCCAGCAGAAACGGACGGCCTTGTCCCGCAGAGCCGCATCTTTCCAGGCTTTGCCGCCGTCGGTAGAGACTTCTACACGCGTGACATCCGCGTCAGCGGTCCAAGCGGAACCAAAGATTTTGTAATCCGCGCCGGCCTTGATGGTTTCACGCATCGCCGGTCGCGAAATCAAGCTTTTTACCTGCATATCGTACAAGGGGCGGCGTACTGGATAGCCGGAAGTGCGGTCCCAATATGCATAGTCGCTGGTTTGCCAGTAACTGGTGAAGGGCTCGGGCACAACCCGGATGCGCGTCAGCCACTTGGTAGAGGCCATGCCGTAATAGCCCGGAACCACGGCGCGCACCGGATATCCATGGGATGGGGGGAGATCTTTGCCGTTCATCTGAAATGCAAGGACAACTTCGGGACGGCGGGCCTTTTCGATCGGTATGCTGCGG
>JALYXI010000428.1 GCA_030947245.1 Acidobacteriota bacterium | reverse complement strand
GTAGCAGGCCGGAGTGGGGCTGCGAGTCGCAAAGAGAGGCTAAGTGATTGTGGGCGCAGTGGATGAAGGTTGGAGAAGGGCGGTCACCGGCGCTTGGCGATTCAGGTTCGATTCCCGAGAGTAACGTTTCTTCGGGCAGATCGGTGGGGCTGGAGAAGTACAAGCTTGGTGAGGCGATTCGCGGTCAGGCGCGACTGGGCGGTGTGTGATATTCACTGAGAAGCGCTGAAGCAGATGAGTGAGTGGGACGGCTACATCCTGGAAGACTACGAGTTCGGTTTCGCGCCGAGGTCCGTCGTCATCGATGTCGGTTGCGGTGAGGGAATCCACGTAGCAAAACTGATCAGCGAAGGACACTTTGCGATCGGGATCGATCTCGATGCCTCCCGGGTTTCTACCGCCGCCCGATCCCGTTTCGTGCAGGCGCGAGCGGAAGCCCTTCCTTTCCGCAACGGCTGCGCAGATGGCGTGCTGATTAAAGTGGTTCTGCCTTATGTAGACGACAGGCGGGCGATCGCGGAGATTGCCCGTGTTTTGAAAGCAGGCGGGCGGTGTTTTGTGGTGGGCCACGGACCCGGCTACTCGCTCCGGTATTTGCTACGCCCGAGCGACTGGCGGGTGGCCGTCTACGGATTGCGGACGCTCGTAAACTCCGCGGTGTTCTTCGTGACGGGGAGACGTCTGCCCGGGTTCTGGGGGGACACCGTGATGCAGACCAGTAAGCATCTCAACACGCTGTACCGAAACAACGGAATGGCACTGACTGCGGAAACACTGAGTCGCAGCTTTCTCGGATTCCCAGTATTCATCTATCACCATATCCGTAAGTTGCCGGGGGGACAGTGATGGGCCCGCTCGATTTGTAATAATCGCTTTAAAGGGAGTTCCAAACCATGCGCCAGTTCCTCCAAGCCGCCTTGTTCTGCTTCGCGGCGGCAGTCCTTAGCCCGAACCTTCACGCCCACGGGGAAGAAGAGCGCGCCTTGGCGCAGAGCAAACATATATAACCTATACCCTCGTCGGGTCTCGACGTTTTTGCCGGTGAGGGGGCCGTGATTACGAACGGTCCAGGATCGCCGACTGAGATTCGTGAACCAACCCCTGCCGGACTCTGTGGGTTGGGATTCGCCGCCGCGCTTTCCCGTCCCGCCGCTTTTCGCACTGCCCGGATTGTCGAGTATCGCAAAAATAGGGCGATCGAGCCGGGCTCAGAACGCTAGCTGTAACGCTGATGCGTCAAAGAAACGGGGTTCTTACTTTGGCGACGCGAGCGGTATATCTTCGTTCGGGGTGAACCGTCGTGTTCGCTTCAAAAGCTCCAACGTGTGCTCTTTGCCATCCTTTCCCAGGAGAACGATCTTCGTCTCGCCTTTCAGGGCGAACTTGACAGGATCGTCGATATTCAGTTGCTCTTCTTTCAGGCGATTGTGCGCCATGACCTCTGCAGCGATGTATACGAAGTTGTCAGCCTGAATGGTGTAAGTCACGCCAATGCCACGCGCTGGATGACCAGGTGCGTTCCGATTCCCAATCTCAGTCACTTTGCCTTGTTTCCATTCGAGATCCGCTGCGTGAACAGAAAGCGCCAGCAGTCCAGCGATAATTAACGGCTTCATACGTTCGTACCTCGACCTGACTACTTAAGTACTGGTTGGACGATGAAGCAGTTCCCTTGCGTTTCACGAAAATTGTGGTCACAATACAGGCACTGTAACAATCGCTTTTCAGGGAGTACAAATCATGCGCTCGTTCCGGATCCTGCGGGATCTCTCAATAGCCTTTTCGTTCTGCTTCGCGGCGGCAGTCCTTAGCCCGAACCTTCACGCCCAAGCTGTCGCTATCGCGGAAGTGGACGGCCGCGTCGCGGACCCGAGTGGAGAAGCCGTGGCGGGCGCCCAGGTCCGGATGACGGAAATCGACAAGCAACAGGTCCGTTCCACAGTTACCGATGCACAAGGGCGTTATGCGCTGCCGAACCTGCCGGTCGGCAATTACACGCTCGAAGTGACCGCGCAAGGTTTCAAGAGTTACCGCCAGACAGGGATTGTGCTCCAGGTGGCGAATAACATCGAGGCCAATGTCGCGATGCAGATCGGGTCAGTGAATGAAAGTATCTCCGTGAGCGCCGATGCCGCGATGGTGGAAACCAAGGAGAACGCGATTTCTCAGGTGATCGATCAGAAGCGCATTGAAGATCTGCCGCTGAATGGGCGGAACCCGACGCAGTTGATTACGCTGACCGGCGCGGCGACCACAACGCCGGCGGGCGATTTAACGGGAAGCAAGAATATTCAAGGTTCGAACGGGTCCGGAACGTTTTCGGTAGCGGGCGGCCAAGCCAACGGGCTCAGCTATCTGCTGGACGGCGGGGATAACAATGACGCGTTCAGCAACGTCAACCTGCCGTTGCCGTTCCCCGATGCGCTGCAGGAGTTCAGCGTGCAAACCAGCGCGATGCCGGCCCAATACGGCCTGCATCCGGGCGGGGTGGTGAATGCGGTCACGAAGTCCGGCTCGAATACGTTTCATGGCGATGTTTTCGAGTTTCTGCGCAATGGCGATTTCAACGCCCGGCAAGCGAACACGCCCGCGCGGGATACGCTGAAGCGCAGTCAATTCGGCGGCGTTGCGGGCGGGCGCATCCTCCGTGACAAGCTCTTTTACTTCGGCGGCTATCAGGGGACGCGGCAGCGCTCCACCCCACCGAGCACCATCAGCTACGTTCCGACGGCGGCTGCGCTGAACGGGGATTTCTCCACGCTCGACAGCCTGCAATCGGCGGGCGGCTGCCAATCGAGCAAGGCGATCGCGCTCAAGAACCCGTTCACCGGAGCGGCATTTCCAAACAACCAGATTCCCGTCTCCCTGTTCGATCCGGCAGCCCTGAAGCTTGCGCGGAATTACCTTCCGGCGTCCTCTGATCCTTGCGGCCGAACGCAATACGGAATTCCCGCCAACAATCCCGACGACCAATACATCGGACGGGTGGATTACATCCGCAGCGAGAAACACAGCATGTACGGGCGCTACTTCCTGTACGATTACACGGCGCAGGCCACCTTCGACGGCAAGAACGTTCTGACCACCACGGTGCCCGGAAATTCGGACCGCTCCCAAACCGCAACGTTCGGCGACACCTATAGCTTCAGTCCGACGGTGCTGAATTCGTTCCACGCTACGTTCGACCGCCGCCGGGACAATCGCGGGGCCGCTCCGAATTTTATCAGCCTGAATACATTGGGCGTGGAAGACTACCAAAAGCTGCCGAACTTCCTACAGATCACAGTCAGCAATTATTTCAGCGCCGGTTGTGGGACCTGCGCTCAGGGATTCTTCAACGTCAATACGTTCCAGCTTTCCGATGACTTCAACATCATTCGCGGCCGGCATCAGATTGCGCTCGGCGTGGATGGGCGGCGGCTTCAGCTGAACATCGCGAACAATCAGCAGGTGAACGCTCAGGTGACGTTCAACGGAAGTCTTTCCGGGGATTCGCTGGCGGACTTTCTGCTCGGTAAGATGAGCAGCTTCAACCAAGGCAACGAGAACCCGAACGCGCTCCGCCAAACCGTGTTTGCCGCTTACATCCAGGACACATTCCGGGCCACGCAGCACCTGACGCTCAATTTCGGCATCCGATGGGAGCCGTCGCTTGTTCCGTATGACAAGTACAACCGCGGGGACCAGTTCTCCCAGGCGGCTTTCAATGCGAACCAGCACAGCACGGTTTACCCGAACGGTCCGGCCGGACTGCTCTTCGCGGGCGATGCGTTGAACAAGAACGGCGCAGCGTTTTCCGAGGCGCACTGGCTGACTTCGTCACCCCGCGCGGGTTTCGTGTGGGACCCGGCCGGGGATGGGAAGCAAACCATCCGGTCGGCATTTAGTCTGATCCATGACACGACCGAGCTGTTTTTCCCGGAGCGCTTGACCACTAACCCGCCCTATGCATCCGCAATCACGCTGGCGCCCAATCCGGATACGTTTTCTCACCCTTGGGCCAGCTATCCAGGCGGGGACCCGTTCCCCGGCGCAGCGATATTCCCCGTGGGCGGCACCTATGTGTCGCTGAAATCCAACATGCGCCCGACTTACAT
>JALYXI010000422.1 GCA_030947245.1 Acidobacteriota bacterium | reverse complement strand
TTCTGTGGATCCTTCGAAGAAAGTATCCACCAAGTGACGGAGCGCGGAGCGTCGCGCAGCAGTTCGCTTCAGGGTGGGGATGTAAAGATATCGCGGGCCATCTTCTTCATGCCGGACGTGCCCCTTTTCTTCCAGAACGCGTAGCTGGGCGCGTATGGTGGAATAGTTTGTCCGGTCTGGTAGGCCGTCGAGGATTGTAGCGGCAGTGGCACGGCCGAGCTTGTAGAGCGTGTCCATGATCTGCCGTTCACGGCGGGTGAGAGCGGGGAGTTTGCTTGCCATTGTTGTGCTGCTACTTTTATAGCATCTGTATGCTATGAAATTAGCATCTGGACCGAACCCCTGTCAAGAAATTTATACCGGCGGAATTTCAGCGGCGGTTGCGGCAGTATGGCGCTTAACTTGCACGGAATCCGTCGCTGTAACGAGTCTAGCTGTCTGACTCGTGAATCCGGCGCTGAAGGAGAACGGCGTCAAGCGCGGAGCGGCGTTGTAAGTTACAGGGACCGGATGTGGCCGGGCAGAGTGGCGCGGGGTTTTTGCCGTCTCCCCTGCCCTGTGAGTTCAAAGGGAGGCGAGAAATCGTCCTTGGCAGCCCGGCGGGACTCGACACAGTACTTCACACCCGGCGGGTCCGGCCCCTGTCGATTACAGAACCGTGTCGAAAGCGGTGTGCGATTGAGACGTTCCGTTAACTCGAAATACTCTGTTAATAGTTGCGATCCCGGTACAGGCGGACGTTCTCTCCTCGGTCAAATAACACCACTTCAATTTACGATAGACTACGGCCAGTACCGCTTCGGAGTGAAATTGTCCATTCTTAAACGAACCAGATCCGCCCCAGTTGCGGCAGCCCTGTTTATTGCGGCTGTGATGCGCATGAACGCCCAGACTTCACCGGCCTCCGCCACGCCGCCTCCCGCCGCAGTGAACCGGACCGGTAGTTTTGTCCGTCCCGCCGCTTACCCGTCGCACCCACAAGCCAGTCCGGAAGTTCTTGACCGCGGCAAGGCTCTCTATGGCGTAAACTGCAATTTCTGCCACGGTTCCGACGCCCGCGGCGGCGAAGGCGGCCCCAATCTTCTCCGCTCCGAAATGGTGCTCAATGATAAAAACGGAGAGGGCATCACGGCGATAGTCCAGAACGGCCGTCCCGACCAAGGCATGCCGAAATTCCCTCTTTCCGCCGCCCAGATTTCGGACATCGCCGCATACATACACAATTTCAAAGTTGGCGGCTACGATGTCTCTCGCATGACGCCCCTCAGTATCCTGGTCGGCGATGCCAAAGCCGGCGAAGTTTACTTCAATGCCCAATGCGCTTCCTGCCATTCCGCCACAGGCGACCTGAAAGGCATCGCCAGCAAGATTACCGATCCCAAAGCGCTCCAGAATTTCTATCTCATGCCCGGCGGAGGCGGACGCGGGCCCCGCGGTGGAGGCGCTTCGCCTTACACTCTCTCACCCACAACAGTTACGGTCTCCCTTCCCTCCGGAGAAAAGGCCGAAGGCCGCCTGGGCCGGATTGACGATTTCATTGTTTCGGTCATACTGCCGGACGGCACACAGCGCAGCTTCCGCCGCGATGGCGATACTCCCGAAGTAGTCATTCACGATCCTTTGCAGCCTCACAAGAATCTGCTTCCCAAGTACACTGACACCGACATCCACAACCTCACGTCCTATCTGGTGACCCTGAAATGATCCGAGCCGCGCTTCTTCTCGCCTTTGCATTCGCCACTCTGCAAGCTCAGGTTCTTGACCCGGCTCTGCTCACCAAGCCTCTCGGCGATTCCTGGCCCACTTACTCCGGTGATTATTCCGGCAAACGCTATAGTTCCCTTACGCAGATCAATCAGTCGAATGTCAAGAGCCTGACTCTCGCCTGGACGGGTAAAGTTACTTCGGGGCCGGGCTCCGGTGGCGGTGGCCGCGGAGGCTTCGGATTTGGCGGAGGCGCCGCGCCGGTCATCACCGGCGGAGAAGGCGTTGGTGACGCGGCCCCCAGCGGCTTCGGCAACTCCACGAATATCCGCGCCTCCATCCTTGAGGTCGGCGGCATTCTTTACTTCTCAGTTCCCGATAACGCCTGGGCTGTCGACGCCCGTGACGGCCGCGAACTCTGGCATTATTTCTGGAAAACGAAAGGCGGTACCCACATCGGCAACCGCGGTCTCGGCATGTGGAACAACCTGCTCTACATGGAAACTCCGGACGACTTCCTGGTCTGCCTTGACGCCCGAACCGGCAAGGAACGCTGGCACAAAGTCATTGCGGATTTCAACCTGCAGTACTTCTCCACCATGGCGCCGATCGTGGTGGGAAATCATATCCTCATCGGAACCGGCAACGACCTTGACGAACCCGGTTATGTCCAGGCCCGCAATCCCGAAACGGGCGAAGTTCAGTGGACCACCTACACACTTCCCATGAAAAAGGGCGATCCGGGGCTTGAAACCTGGGGCTCGCTCGATGGAGCGAGACACGGCGCCGGCAACGTCTGGATCCCCGGCTCTTACGACCCGGACACTCACCTCTATATTTTCGGCACCGGCAACCCCTCCCCTTCCTACACCAATCCGCCCAGCCGCAACGGGGACAATCTCTACACCTGCTCCCTGATGGCGCTGAATGTAGAGACCGGCAAGATGGCGTGGTATTACCAGGTGAACCCGCACGATACGCACGATTGGGATTCCACGGAAACGCCCATCCTGGTGGATGGCGATTTCAACGGCAAGCCCCGCAAATTGGTGCTCCACGCAGATCGCAACGGTTATTTCTTTACGCTCGACCGCGTCACCGGTGAGCACCTGGTCACGGGTAAGTTTTCCGAGTCCGCGAATTGGGCAAAAGGCATCAACGCGAAGGGCCAGCCCGTGCGCGATCCCGCCAAGGACTCCACTGTGCCCGGCTCGCTGGTATCTCCCAACAATAGCGGCGCGACGAACTGGCCGCCACCCGCCTACAGCCCCGATACAGGTCTATTCTACGTCCCCACGCAAGAAACCTACGCGATGTACTATCTCACCGAAACCGATCCCCGGGGCGCCATGGGCCTTGGCGGCAAAGATGAAGTGGGCGTCGGCTCCCTGGGCGGCTTCCTCACGGCGATCGACTATAAAACCGGCAAGGTCGCCTGGAAGCACCGCTATCCCGGCACGGGGGGCACCTTGGGCAATGGAATTCTCACTACGGCGGGCAAGCTCCTTTTTGCGGGCGATGCCGGAGGCAACCTGGTCGCATACGATCCCGCAAACGGCAAGATCCTCTGGCATTCCCACATCGGCGGGATTTCCAACGCGCCGGAAACCTATATGCTCGATGGCCACCAGTACATCCTGATCGCCGCCGGCGAGACGCTATACGCCTTCTACCTTTATTAACTTGCG
>JALYXI010000399.1 GCA_030947245.1 Acidobacteriota bacterium | reverse complement strand
CAGCATGGGGCCGCCCGGCACCACAATAGCCGGCAGGTCCGCGCTTGCCGCCCCCATCAACTGCGCTGGCGTAGTCTTATCGCACCCGCACAGCAGCACCACGCCATCCATCGGATTCGCGCGGATGGATTCCTCTACATCCATCGCCATCAGGTTCCGGAATAGCATTGCAGTGGGCCGCATAAACATCTCACCCAGAGAAATCGTCGGAAACTCCAGCGGCAATCCGCCCGCCGCCCATACTCCGCGTTTCACAGCCTCCGCAACGGTGCGTAGGTGGGCGTTGCAGTTGTTCAACTCACTCCACGAATTGCAGATTCCGATCACCGGCTTGCCTTCCATGGCATCGCGCACAAATCCTTCGCTGCGCAGCCAGGCCCGCCGCGCGAAGTTATAGTATTCCGGTCCGCTCCACCATTCCGCGCTACGTAGATTCATCAGTCTCATTTTGCCGCAGGAACAGAATTCCCGTGGCAGGTGTCTACTCCTAACAGAACAGCGCTGCTCGAAACCACTCTCCCGCAAAGGAAAACGAATATGTTCGAGCAAACATTTCTGGACACCCGCAGCTCCGCGCGCCCTTGGCCCATGGCCGTCTCGCTAGCCGCCCAAACCGTCTTCGCCGGAAGCATTCTTCTGATTCCGCTCCTCCACACAGCCCAGCTTGCCTGGCAGCCCGCGGTCATCGTGTTCGCCCCGCCGCGGCCGGTCCCGCCGCCCCCAACGCCGGTGGTTGAACAGGACGTGGTTGCACAAGACGATGCGCCCCGCGCCCCTACGCTCCTCCCGGTCTTTCGTCCCACCCTGGCTGCGCCGCGCCGAGTACCCACCACCCTTTCAATGCTCCCGCCGGACTTCGCTCCCGCTCTGCCCTTTAGTTCCGCGGCTGCTAGTTTTTCAGCACTGCCCTTCATACCCGAATCTCTGAGCGAGAGTAACCGCGCTCCCGTCACGGCTTCGCACACAGTACCCGGCCCGAAGCCCTCCATGGTCCGGATCAGCAACGGCGTCCAGGCCGCCAAACTTATTCATCAAATCAAACCGGCCTACCCGCAACTGGCGCGCATGGCAAGGGTTCAGGGTACAGTGCGGTTGCAAGCCATCATCGCCCGCAGCGGCGCCATCCAGAACCTGCAACTCATAGGCGGCCCGCCCCTCCTGATTGCCGCTGCGCTCGATGCTGTCCGCCAGTGGACCTACCAGCCCACGCTTCTCAATGGCGAACCCGTTGAAGTCGTCACCGAAATCGATGTGAATTTTACTCTGAACCAATAAGTTTGCAACGCCGGGCAACCTTGAACATATAATGACGGCGTGACGATTTCGAGACGTGGTTTGCTGGCGACGGCGATGGCGGCGCCCGCCGCCGCCCAGATGCAAAGGGATTGGAGCGGGAAGGAGCCGGTACGATATCCCGATGCCGATATCGTCACGCTCGATAAGCGCTTCAAAAAATACGCGATCGGGAATACTCCCATTCGGCGGCTGTACACGGGCACGCTCTGGTCGGAAGGGCCCGCGTGGAACGCGGAGGGGAAATACCTGGTGTTCAGCGACATCCCGAATAACCGGCAGATGCGATGGCTGGACGATGACGGCCATGTCAGCGTAATGCGCAATCCCTCGAATTATTCGAACGGAAATACCTTCGATTACGAAGGTCGGCAGCTTTCCTGCGAGCACGCAACGCGGCGCGTGGTGCGTTACGAACATAACGGGTCCGTCACTGTGATTGCGGACAAGTGGCAGGGCAAGCCGTTCAACGCGCCGAACGATATTGTGGTTCACCCGGACGGAGGGATCTGGTTCACCGATCCGGGGTATGGATCGATGGGCAATTACGAAGGCGGCAAACACGATTTCGAGATCAAGGAAGCGACGTACCGCGTCGATGGAAAGACCGGGGCGATCGACATGGTGGAGAGAGATTTCTTCAAGCCGAACGGGCTTTGTTTTTCGCCGGATTACAAGCGGCTGTATTTATGCGATACGGGCGCGAATGCTTATGATCAGGCGAAGAAGATCATCGGGATCTTCGACGTGGTGGACGGTCGAAAGCTGAAGAACACGGGGAAGAGCATATCGACCGAATTGGCGGGCAAAGGCGCGGGGCTGGCCGATGGTATCCGCGCCGATACGGACGGCAATATCTGGGCGGGACTTGGCTGGGTGGGCGCGGGTTATGATGGCGTGCACTGCTTCACGCCCGAGGGCGAGCGAATCGGGATGATTCTGCTGCCTGAAATCTGCGCGAATGTCTGTTTCGGAGGAGTACGGAGGAACAGGCTTTTTATGGCGGCCGGACAGTCGCTCTATGCGGTCCATACGGAAGCAACCGGAGCCCATATCGCTTGACGAGGACCTTCTCAGCCGCCAGTTCCCATTGTGGATGGACGGGGCATCCACAAGCCCGGGCGTGCCCCGCCTAAAATACCAGTTTCAAGGCAAGTTGCAGAATTCGCGGATCCCCGGCGGATGTAATTCTTCCGAACGACGAAGAGCCTAACGTAGTGCCGGGTCCGCTGAGATTTACGTTGTTGAAGGCATTGAAAAACTCAGCGCGGAATTGCACCGATACGCGTTCGGATACGTGTCCAGTTCTCAAGAGTCCGAAATCGGCGTCGAACAGTCTGGGCGCCCGCAGGATATTCTTTCCCGAGGAGCCGAATGTGCCCGGCGCATTCGGGACGAACACTGACGTGTTGAAATACTGACTGACTAACGCGCCATGGGAACGTCCGGAGTCCAGGCCGGCGTTGCCGCCCAGGTAATCGGCGCGGTCATTGCCAACACCGCTGAATGAGTTATCCACTCCGCTCAAAACCGAGAAGGGAAAGCCGGCACGCCAAGTGGCCAGCCCGGTCAGCCCCCAGCCATTCACGACCGCGCCGGCAAAACGGTTGAGACTAAGCCGTGGAATCTGATACACGCCCGAGAAGTGGAACACATGGGGGACGTCATCGTTGGACGTGCCGTAATCGAACCGCCGGTTGAAAGGGTCCGTTGTGCCCGAGTTTCCAAAATCATCGATCATCTTGGACCAAGTGTAGTTCGCCAGAATGGAGAAGCCTTTTGCAAAACGCTTTTCAATATTGAACTTCAGCGCTTCATAATTCGAGTTGTTGTCAGAAGTAAACAACCCCACGGAGCCGAACTGCGGATAAAGCCGGCGTGACTGCGTGTTGGCCTTTGTGGATGCGCCGGGAATGTAAACAGCGGGGTTGGCTTCCCGGAAGCTGAGCGCTCCGCTGGCCAGATACGTTCCCTTGTTACCCGTGTAGGCGATACGCGCCAGCCAATCGTTCGCGAACTGGTGCTCGAACGAGAGATTCCAGGTCGCCAACTCCGGCCGATGCCAGTTTTTTTGTATGGTTCCGTAGATGGAGACCGGCAGAGTGAACTGAGCGTCAGGGCCCGGCAAACTGGGACCGTACTGCGCGGGAAACGGGTTCTTGATACCGATGCTGCCAAACGGGTCAGCGAACCGGAGGGTGCCGGAATAGTCAAATCGCGGGCCGAAGGGAGCGGTATCCACCAAGCCGTTCGAATCGTGATTGCCAAGCGGCGAATAGAACAGCCCGAAGCCGCCACGCACAGCCGTCTTACCTGAGCGGTCCGCCCGGTACGCGAACCCGGCTCTTGGGCCGAAATTACTCAAATCGGTCTTGTAGCCCGAAGCGGCGGGGCATCCGGCATCATGATTCTTGCCGCCGAAGATCAGTCCCACAGGCGCATTGGGGAAGCGCTTCGATTGAGCTCCGGGAACGAAGCACGGCACACGCCCGTCCTGCTCTGTGTAGGGAAAATCGGGATCCCAACGAAGCCCCAGATTCACCGTCAGTTTCGGGGTTAGCCGCCAGTTGTCCTGCACGTAGAGACTCCACAGTGCTCCGGAAAGCCGCTTGAACTCGCCTCCGCCCTGCAGAAAACGTGAAGCATCGCCGAGCAAAAAATCGGAAAGATTGTTGCCGGACAACTGATTGCCAAACGTGAACTGGCCGGACATGGTGAATGTGTTCACCAAATCGTTGGCAACCCGGACCGCTTCCCCACCGATGTGCAATTCGTGTGCGCCATGCTGGATCGCAACATCCTCCCGCACTGTGTAATCGCTGCGGTTGAAATTCCCGAGGTGGTTGGTAGAGATGCTGAAGAAGCCATTCACGTTCACCACCAGTTCCGGCGGCGTGGGCGCCGCGATGTTCACACCGAGATCGGAAAACGCGTACGGAGCGCCGGAGCGCGAACCGCCTGTCTGGCTGTCCCATCCAAACCAGGTCTGGAAAATTACCGACGGCGAGAGCGTGAATACGTGATTCACCGCCAGATTGCGGATTTTGAGTTGATTGCCGCTATTGTCCGCGGCGAGAATGTCCTGCTTCGAAACTGCAATGTCCGGCGGTTGATCCAGGCGCGTCCAGAAATAGCTGCCACTCAGTTGGCTGCGGCCGTGAAGATAGTCGACTTTGCCCATCCATTGGTCATCATTCTGAACCAGGCTCGCGCCGGAAAAAGTGAGGGTTCCGTTCGGCCCGTTCGGCAGAGGGATGCTTTGCAGTAGTTTTAAGGACGGAACACTGAATAGGCTTGTGGGAATCTGATTACCCGGAAAGAGAGCACCCGTGATCGGATCGTGCAGAGGCGTTGCGACGGCGGAGAAATCACCGGAGCGCTGGGCTGCTGTGGGGACGAAACCCACTTTTCCTTGTGCCGCGCTTCGAATTTTTGTTCCTTGGTACGTGCCGAAGTAGAAGAGTTTGTCTTTCAAAACAGGCCCGCCCACGCTTCCGCCATATTGGTTCCGCTTCAGCGTGTCCTGCCGGGGCGCGAAAAAGTTGCGGGCGTTCAAATCGCCATTCCGCACAAACTCAAAGAGAGTGCCATGCAGCGAGTTGGTTCCGGATTTCGTGACTACGTTGACGATCGCCCCCGCGCCTTGCCCGTACTGTGCTGACAGGTTATCCGTTTGCACATTAAACTCCTGCACGGCATCCGGATTCGGGAAAGGAAGATTGGTGTTCAGGTATGTGTCATTGTGGCCCGCGCCGTTCATCTGGTAATTGACGGCTCGGGGACCGCCGCCACCGACGTTAGCGTCCTGTTCACCGGGGTATGCTCCGCCTTGGCAGTTCACCAGGCAATACTTGCCTGTTTCGTCCACCGTTCCCGCAGCCAGAAACAGGAGCGCCTGGGGCTGCCTGCCGTTGAGAGGAAGATCCACGATGCGCTGCTGGTCAATCAGCTGGCCTACCGTTGCGCTGCGTGTGTTCACCATTTCCGTGTCGCCGGCGATAGTCACCTGCTGAGAGACATCGCCTACGCGGAGCATCACGGGCACACTGGCTTCTTGATCCAAGGCGAGCGTCAGGCCATTTTGCACGAAGCGGCTAAATCCAGACTTCTCGACTTCGAGCCGGTAAGAGCCGATCGGCGTGGCAGGGAAAAGAAAAGCGCCATCGCCTCCGGTTTGCACAGTCTTGTTATAGCCGGTTTCCTGATTGCGGATTGTGACCCGCGCGTCAGTAACTGCTCCCCCGTTTGGGTCTGTAACCGTGCCGCCGAGAGTGCCGTTCGTGTACTGGGCGCTTACGAGAGTGCACCAGAGTAGAGACTTCAGAAACAAAGCGCTTGCCATAAGGCCGCGCGTTACGAAGCGAGACATTGAACCTCCTGTGTACCCGTCAGCAAGACGGCCCGGTCTTGTTCTTCCACTCAGTTTTCAAGATCGTCACACAACGGTTTCAGTATGTCAACGGGCCTTGAACACCGGTCTTCACGTTCTTCGACTCTCCGTATGCCTGCCTCATTGCGGCGCCGGAGACAGGCATTCCCAATGCGTCCACAGGCTGCCATATCCAGACAGGGCGCGGCGCGATGGCGGCCGCCAAATCCGGCAGGTCGAAGTGCCGCAGGACACCCGGGACAACCTGTTGGTAGGCATCATAGGATATGCGGGAATCGACGATGGAACGGTACGAGAGGAGCCCCTGTTCGATGGCGGCTCCTCGGATGCGCGGATCGAGCGCCGCCGCATAGAGCGCTGGGACCGCACCCGCTCCGGCTCCCGTGACATAGATTTTGGAAGGGTCCACTTCCGGCCGTGCGGAGAGAATATCGACACCCCGGCTGATGTCGGCGGCGCGCATTCCGGCCATGGTCTTGCCGAGCAGGAGAGCAGTCACGGAGCTTGCGTAATCCCCGAAGAACCTCTGATACTCCGCGCCATGCGTTCCTGGAGTTTTCGTTTCTCCGAACCCGCGCGCATCGATTGCAAGTACGACAGTACCCTGCCTGGAGAAAGCGCTCAAACGATCGCCAATTTGGTTCTTCCCCCTGCCATCGACATAGATCACCGCCGGTTTTCTTGCCGGACCGTTCTGTGGAACGATGAGGATTGCGGGAACCAGAATGCCCGGTTCAGTCTGATAGACCAACTTTTCGATTCGTGCCTGCGGGTTGGGAATTGCGCCAAAAGTCCTGGCGGCTGAGCTGTCCGTTGGCTTTTGATAACCCGATAACCGGCGGCACGCATCCAACACAGCCGCCGAATCGGGCGACTTCGCAGCCAGCGTTTCGGCCCGCTTCCGATTCAGCGTGTAGACCGTTTCGCCTCCCAGTGAAGTCGCGATCTGCCCTGTCGCTGTGCACTGTAGCTGCTCATACGGCAGGACCTCGATTGCGGGTTCCGCGCCGTCGTCTTCCGAGTCTTTTAGAAAACGCGAGAACCAGCGGTAAGCCGCCGGTCTGCGCAGAGGAGAGTATCCGTGACCATCATCGCCTTCCACCATGGAGATCCGGTCCGCAGCCCCTAATGAGGCATATACACCCTTCGCTTGCGCGTAAGTTTCACGCGCCCCCGAGATCGGGAAGAAGTCCTGAATCGCGGAGAGGATCAGGTAAGGCTTGGGCGCAAATGCATAGATGAAGTCTGGAAAGTCCAACCCGGCGTTTAGCCAGGGAGGCATCACCTGTTCGGCATCTTGCGGCCCAATGGCGGCGAGCAGCCTCTTCCAGGAGGTGATGTAGCAGTTCGGGGCGGCAACTTGAATCCTGTCGTCGAGAGCAGCCAGATAGGCTGTCAGGGTGCCGCCGCCTGAATGGCCCGTAACGCCGATCCGTTTCGGATCCACTTCCTCGCGGGACACAAGATAGTCCAGAGCGCGGATGCCGTCCCAAATTTCGTATCTCGCGAGATCGTCGCCCACCAGGAGAGCCTGAAGGCCGAGCATGCTGTGCTCTACCGTGGAATCGCGCAATTTGGATGCTTCGAGATCGGGATCGAAAAACTGAGATCGTTCCCCTTGCCCCAGCGGATCCCACGTGAGCCCCACGAATCCCTTGGTGGCGAAACTTCCCAGCAGCTTTTGATACGCCTGGTCCGCTTTTGCCCCCACCTCATGTCCAGTAGGACAGAGAATCGCCGGATACGGGCCATGCCCGGTCGTGGGCACATACAGATTGGCAGTGACGTAGAAATGCGGCTGGCTTTCGAAGATCAGCTTTTCAATCCGGTATCCCGGCTTGGTGATGCTCGCAACCATCCGGGCATTCAGGGGCGTGCGTTCCGGGAAGCCGCCTATTCGGTCGATCATGATTCGCCGAATGTATTCCCGGCGCTTCTGCACGTCCGCCAGAGTTGTGAGGGCGGGGCGGTGGCTTAGATCGCTGTCTGCTTTCGCGCTCAGATAAGCGGGCAGCATTTGGGGCAGCAATTTGAATTCGTTGATTGTTCCCGTAAAATCGAGTGAGTCAGCGGCTCTTGGCGACGGCGCGCTGAAGGCGCAGAGAGCGAAATATAATGCAAAACCAATGGCCTTCATCAGTGTGGCAATTATGCAAAAAGCAGCCGGTGGGGCGCAACCTGGGTCAGTTGAAGTGGTCCGGTGAAGTTGAGGAGCGATCACCCGAGGGAGTGAAACGATGTTTTAAGGTTGGCTCATCCGCCGGGCCGCATCGACACGCCGGCGTTCATTGAGAACGATGGCAATGCGCTGGCGGTGGCTGCCTCCGAACGTGAGCACGATGGCTTTGTTTGTCTTCGGGCTCACCATGCTTTTGAGCGGCCGGTTTGGAGGAAGTGCCGCCTGCTGGACGATATGCTTTGGGGACCCAAGCGCCTGCATGGTGGAGGGCTGACGGCTAAATTCTATTACCTTTTCCTGAGAACGACGGCGGTGCTGTCGTAATCACCCGTAAGACGGAGCGCGAGGCCCTGATTCATGAGGGAAGCCCCGCTCAGCTCAGCCGTTGCGTTCAGGATCTTGCCGTCGAGCGATTCCAACCGGTAGACCGCGGCGGCGTCCAGACCACGCCAGCGAAGAAGGGGAGCCGGCGTGTTGTATTGCTGTGAGTGGCGGTACGCCAAAAGCACCGCCTGTTGGCCATCCTCAGCCACGTACTCTACTGCCGTGACATCGTGGAAACGAGGAGATTGGAGGCGGTAGAGATCCCCGGTTTGGATGGTGTTGCGGATGCCCTTGTAAAACGCGACCATCTTCGCGCCGAGCGCGAAATCCGATTCCGTCCAGTGGTTTAGATTCGCGCCAATTCCGAGTGCGCCCTGCATGGCCACCAGGAAGCGAAACTGAAGCGGAGTACTGCGCCGGTTCATGTTGGGCACGTCCGTAACCCAGGCCGACATGATCTTCGGCGAGTAAGCTTGGGTGAAGCCTTCCTGGATGCGCAGCCGGTCGAGCGCTTCTGTGTTGTCCGACGGCCAGACCTCATCGACGCGCTTCAGAATTCCGAGATCGACGCGGCCGCCGCCTCCTGAACACGATTCGATTTCCAGGTTGGGATGTTTCCGGCGCAATCGGTCGATCAATTCGTAGACGTTGCGGGTGTATTCCACCCAAAGCTTTCGTTCACCGGCAGGTGCGGCTTCCGGCCAGCCTGGTTCGGAGAAGGCGCGGTTCATGTCCCATTTGAAATACTTGATGTTGTACTCTGTGGCGAGTTTGTCGAGCACGCCGAACAAGTGTTCCTTCACGTCGGCGCGGGCCAGGTTGAGAACCAGCTGATTGCGGAGTTCGCTACGGGGCCGGCCCGGGAAGTTCATCACCCAATCGGGATGCGCGCGGTACAGATCGCTATCGGGATTCACCATTTCGGGTTCGACCCACAGGCCGAAATCCATGCCGAGTTGGTTCACGCGGCGGATCAGGCCGGCGAGACCGTTTGGGAACTTTTGGAGGTTCACGAACCAATCGCCCAGGCCCGCATGGTCGTTGTTGCGCTTGCCGAACCAGCCATCGTCAACAACGAAAAGTTCGACGCCTAGCTTGGCGGCTTTTTCAGCCAGCCCGATCTGGCCCGGCTCATCGACGGCAAAGGTGGTGGCCTCCCAGGAATTGTAGAGCACCGGACGCGGACGTGCGGCCCGGCCGCCGGGAAGGATCTGCTCACGCTCAAACCTGTGCAGGAGGCGCGATGCCCCGCCCGCTCCCTTGCCGGAATAGCCCGCATAGAACTCAGGGGTGTCAAGCGATTCACCGGGATTCAGTGGGTAGTTGAAATCGAATGAATTGTAACCGCCGGTAACGCGCACCTGGCGGTACGGGGTCTGCTCCACGGTGATGCGCCAGTTCCCGCTCCAGGCGAGCGAACCGAACCAGACGCTTCCGTGCTCTTCGGTAGCATCTCCCGCATCGATCGAGAACCATGGGTTGAAGTTGTGGCTGGTATGTCCTTTGCGGCTTTCGAGGACCTTTGCGCCTTCATGGATGGGTTCTCGATTGATTTGGGTTTCGGCGGCCCAGCGCCCGCTCAAGTAATTGAGGTTGTATCCTTCGCCGGGCGGCAGGTACCACGTTGCCGATTGTGCGCTTTCGATCGTGATCGGAGCCGCAGTTTTGTTGAGGATGGTTGCGCTGCGGCGCAGGATCCCGTTTTCCGGATACAGACGGTAATGCAGAGTGGCTTGTACGTCATCGAGAATGTCCTTAAGAACGATGTCGAGTTCATTCCCGCGGATTTGCTGCGAAGCAAACTTCAGCACCAGGTCACGATCGCCGTTAGGCCGCACGATTTTCAGCGCGGCTTCGTAGTAGCGGGGCCCTCCCCAACCTGGGAACTCTTCGTTCTCGATCATCTGATGGGGGTCGAAGGAAGAGATGTCCCGCTTCGCTGCGGCCGGTGGCACGTCTTCAAGACGCCACAGGGAAGCGCCCCAGTAGAGATGCTGCAAGGCGCCGTTCGGGTCTACGCCCAGCGCGTACGAACTTTGTGCGGTCGAAAGGAGCCAGACTTTCCGGCTGTCACTGTATTGAATCGGTTGCGCGATGGCTGGAAGTGCTGACAGGAGAAGCAGGAGAACTGCCCGGATGCGCATGGTCTTCATTATCGGCTGAAGCGGAAGACGCGT
Organism: Acidobacteriota bacterium; assembly: GCA_030947245.1. Classification (GTDB taxonomy): domain Bacteria; phylum Acidobacteriota; class Terriglobia; order Bryobacterales; family Bryobacteraceae; genus JALYXI01. The sequence continues at coordinate 7,653 of JALYXI010000399.1, read as the reverse complement.
ATCGGCGAGGTTCGAAAGAGAGACGCCTCGTTGTTTATCTGATCGCTCTCAAAACTGGGTGACGGCTACTCGGTAATAGACAGAACCCGGCCGGCTTTAAGGTTGTGAAGGATGGTGCTTCCACCCGCTGGCCAGTGAACTTCAAGAGTATCTACTTGCGGGGATGCCCCGAGTCCGAAATGCAATCGGAGGTCACTTTGTGAAAGATAGCTGCCGCCGCTTCGCACTTCGGCTGTTTGTGCCTGGCCGCCGGCGGTAAGCTTGACGGCGGCGCCGATTGCGCTGCGGTTCGATCTGGTTCCCGTGAGCTTCACCGTAATCCAGTGATTGGGCGATGGCTTCGCCATCTCAAAGAGAGACGGCGAAGCATTCTGATTGTTGACGACAACCGCGATGCGGCCATCATTCCGGATGTCGGCAAAGGCTGCGCCGCGGGCGACGTGCGGCTCAAGGAGAGCGGGTCCGGCGCGTTCCGAGACATCTTCGAAGCGGCCATTTCGCAAGTTACGGTAGAGAATGGCGCGCTGGCCGTTTCGAAGATCGGTGTTGAGGCGATCGACTTCGGGGAAGACATGGCCGTTCACCAGCAAGAGATCGGGCCAGCCATCGTTGTCGAAATCGAGAAAACCGCAGCCCCACCCCACGAAGCGGGAATTGAGGCCGACGCCCGAACTGACGGAGACGTCTTCGAACTCACCGTTGCCGGCGTTGCGGTAGAGAGTTTCGCGTTCATCGGAGAAGTTCGTCCGGAAAATACCCGGCCAACCGGTGTGTTGGTAATCGGCGGAGGCCACGCCCATGCCGGACATCGCACGTCCATCTTCATCGAAGGCGGCGCCGCGCGCGACGCCTTCTTCCCGAAAAACGCCATCGCCCTGATTTATGTAGAGGAGGGAGGGAGTCTGGTCGGCGGCAATGTAAATGTCGGGCTTGCCATCGCCATTGAAGTCGCCTGCTAGAACGCCCAGCGAGTAGTGACCTAAGGGCGCGGCGATGCCGGATTTTTCCGAAACATCGGAGAAGCGGCCGTCGCCCAGGTTGCGATAGAGAATGTTGCGATCGAACGGCAACCCTCGCGGGCCGCAACTCACGGCGATGCCGCGGTAGAAGCAGTACGGATTCGCGCCCGGCTTCGGAGTTGTGGCGGGATCGAACTGCAAGTAGTTAGCAACGGCCAGATCGAGGTGGCCGTCCAGATCGTAGTCCAGGAATGCGCAGCCGGAGTTATAGCGCGCGCGGTTCTGCAGAAGGCCGGCGCGGCTGGTGACGTCTTCGAAGCGCTTGCCGTTCAGGTTTCTATAGAGGCGGTTCTGTCCCCAATAGGTGACGAACAGGTCGGTGAACCCGTCATTGTCGAAGTCGCCCGCGCAGACGCCCTGGCCCCAGCCGGTGGAGGTGAGACCGGCGGCGGCAGTAACGTCGGAGAATTTCCCATTGCCCTCGTTGTGGTAAAGCCGGTTTGAGCCGCCGTCGCCGGACACCAGGAAGATATCGGGAAGGCCGTCGTTATCGTAATCGAGGAAGGCCGCGCCGCTGCCGGTGGTTTCCAGAATGAACTGCTTTGAAAGTTTGCCGCCGTTGGGGAAGGAAGCGGTTAGGCCTGCTGCGGCGGCCACATTGTGAAAGTCGGCGACCGGGCCGGGGGTTGCGAGCAGTGCGAGGGCGAAAGCGGACAGCAATCTCACGGCTGGACAGGCTTCTCGCCCAATTTTTTTAGGAAGTCGGAGAATTCTCCGCCGGGCGGCTTCTGAAGACGGTCCAGAATTGCTTTCTCTTTCGCGGCTTCTTCGGGCCGGGCGGCGGTCCGGTACGCAAGCATCAGGTTATAGTGAGCCGTTTCGTTCGAGGGCTGCAAGGCAACGGTACGTTCCAAAAGTGCGATGGCTTCCGGGGCGCGCCGGTCCCGAAGCCTCGCCTTGGCGAGCGCCAGCAGCGCTTCGGGGAAATCCGGACGCAACGACTCGGCTTCTTCGAAACGCTTCACGGCGTTTACGTGATCGCCTAGCGCCTCACGGATCTGGCCAATCTGGTAGATGGCTGCGGCATCCTCGGCATTCAGCGCGGTCTCGGCTTCAAACTCACGCTGCGCTTGTTCCAAAGCAGCGGGTTCATGCGAAGAGAGCAACAGGACGCGGCCGCGGCGGAAATGCAGGTTGATGGCTTGCGGGTTCTTGGCGATTGCCTTGGCGTACTCCGACGCCGCTTCGGAGAAGTGGCCCTGCATCTCGAAGATTTCGCCGGAGAGCTGGTTGACGCGGTATGAAGCGGGAGCCTTCGCGAACATGTCCGCCACCTGCGTGTTCCAACCTTTCATGTACAGCTTGGCGCCCAGATAGAGAACATCCGCGTCTTGCGGGTAGGCCTGTTTCAGCTCCTCAAGAATAGTGATGCCCCCTTCAGGTTTTTCTTGTGCGATGGCGCATTGCACGGCGGCCAGACCGGCCAAACGGCGAAGCTCTGGAAAACCGTTGCTCCGCCATGCGGAGCCGAGCGCAGTCCGCTGCCGTAAGCAATCGCCTTGGCCGGCACGCACCAGGGCAAGCAGAACCTGCGCTTCAGCGTTGTGCGCGCTTTGCTTCATCGCCTCCTGGGCATAGCGTTCGGCTGCTTTCAGGTGTCCGAGCCGGTACTCATTCAGCGCGTTGCTGAACGCATCCCCGCTCTCGGCGCAGAGCATCGCGGCAATCAGGAAACTAATGGCCCGCATCGTCCAGAACCAGAGCGGTATCGCCGAAACGATGGCGCCGTTTGCCTTCCAGATAGCGGAACTGTAGAAGGGGCGGCGGTCCGGGCGCGAGAGCGGGCTTGGGCGAAACCCGTTGCGATTCGCTCTCGCCCTGTTCCACAACGCGGCCCGACCGCGCGATCTGCTGCCACAGCGGTGTTCGAGAATCCGGCGAGGTCTGAAGGAAGTACAGCAGGAGAGTGATCACCGGTTCTCCAGTTCGCGCAGAGCTTTGCGCGCGGCTTCGCTGCGGGGAGAGCTTTCCAGAAAACGCAGCAGAACTGCGCGGCCTTTTTCGGGCTCACCGGACTGCACGTAAACCCGAGCAAGGTTCATGGCGAGCAATTCGCTATCCGGTATGCGTTCAGTGCCATACCGCAGAGTGGCGATGGCGTCGTTTGCCTGCCCCATCTTCATATACAGTACGCCCAAATTATTGATCGCCGAGGGGTTGTTCCGATGCAGCTCGATGGTCTTGAGGAACAGGTTTTTCGCTTCGGCGTAGCGCTCCGCGTTGGCAAGCAGCAAACCCAGGCCGATGCCGGCATCCGCGGAATCGGGATCCGCGGCGAGAACGCGGCGGAACAGCGCCTCGGCTTCTGGGCGCTCATTCAACTTTTCGGCGGTCTGCGCGGCATTCAGCAGGGCGTAAGTGAAATGGGGATCGCAGGTGAGAGCTTTCCGGTAGAGCGCCATCGCGCCCCTGTCATCGTTCTGCGCGGCCGCCACACCGCCGAGTTCGTTCCAAGCCTCGGCGCTGGACGGGTTGAGCGCTGCCGCGCGCATCAAGTGAATCTTGGCTTCTGCGGGCCTTCCCAACTCCAGATGTATTTTGCCCAACGCGAGCAGGACACGCGCGTTATCGGGGTTGCGCTTGAGCGATTCCACAAGGTACGGCAAGGCCTGATCCGGATAGCCGGCCCAATAGAATGCAGCTCCCAACTTGAATTGGTCCCGATGCGGCTGCGAGACGTAGCGGCCATTGAATGGAAGGGCTTCGCGTTCCGCGTTGAAGGACGCGAGTGTTTTCACGTCTTCCGCCACTTGCGCTTTTGTGGGCTGTTCGGCGTAGATCTTGCACGCCCGGCTCTCCGCGTCAATCAACAGATGCAAGGGAAGCGAAAGTTCCACACGGTAGTCAAATAAGTAGCGGCGGAACAGCGCATACCATGCCGTCCGGTCGCCGTTGCTTCCGAGTGAGTGCTCATCCAGCGTCAGCAAGCCGGGTCCGGGTTGCCTTTCGGGAAGAGGAACCGGTTCTGAGAACCAAGTGGTGTGCAAGCGGGGAACGTTATCTGTCTCAGGCGCGCCGCCTGACTCCAGAATGCTCTTCGTAGCGAAAGGGATGCGCTCGGGTTCGGGCAGGCCCTCGGAGATCCGATAGCGGAAACCGGCTTTCAAGGGACCCAGCGCGCTCTCCAGTCCCGAGGGCCACTGAATGCGAACGCGTTCTGCTTGCGTTGCGCTTCCCAGCCCGAAATGAAGCCGTTTGGAATGTTGAGATAGATAACCTGACCCGGCCTGCAGCGATTGCACCTTGCCGTCGACTTCCACGCGGGCGCCAATGGCATCTCGGTTCGATTTCGTCCCAATCAGGTCGAACGCGATCCATTGTGCGCGCGCGCCTTGTTGATTTTGGAACGCGCGAACTTGCGGGCCCAAACGATTCTTGATCAGCAGATCGGGAATGCCATCGCCGTCGAAATCGGTCACCGCGAAAGCGCGGCCGTCTTCGGCTGTATCGATTCCGCTCACGCCGGAAAAATCGTAATACTGTCCGCCGCGCCGGCCATAGAACACATTCGGCTCGTTTCCATTCCAGCTATAGTCTTCCCGGATCAGTTGATTGATGGCATTCCAGCCGTTTTCATAGGCAGGCTCGGACTTCTGTAGGTGAGGAGAATGCGCCACAACCTGGCGCCAGAAAAAGCTCATCAGATCTTGGGGGGAAACATTTGTTAGCATGCCACAGGTGGTCAGGATCTCCGGGCGCCCATCGCCATCGAAATCGAACCCGCCTGAACTCCAGGCCCATCGTCCCATCTCCACGTTCTGCTGCTCGCCGGTGTCGCTGAACCGGCCGTCGCCGTGATTGCGGTAGAGGCTGTTCCCCTTGGTGTGACGGCGATACGCATCGGGAAATTCGCGCGCCGGAGCAAAGTTTTTCTGATGGACCAAGCGCCTGCCCGCGGCGCTCCACATGTTCGACACATAAAGATCGGGCCGGCCATCGCCATCGTAGTCAAACCATGACGCACTCATGCCCGGGCCCAAATCTTCCACGCCCGCTTCTTTTGCCTGGTCTGTGAAGCGGCCGCGGTTGTTCCGGTAAAAATTGTTACGCCCGAAATCGTTTGCGACGTAGAGGTCGGGCCATCCCCCACCCGTGGTGTCGCACCAAGCGGGGGCGAAACTGAACTGAGTATTGTTCTGATCCAAGCCCGCAGCCTGCGTGACATCTTCGAAATGGCCTGTGCCATCGGCGTTCAGCGTATTACGGAACAGAAAGTTAGGCGGTCCGTTGCGCGCATCATGATACGGGGCCGGGTAACGGTACTGCGCCTCGCTTTGAAAGAAGCTGTAGGTGCACAAGTAGAGGTCCAGTTTGCCATCGCGGTCGTAATCAGCGGCGGCCATTCCCGTGAAGGAGCCTTTGGCGGGTTCCGCAAAACGGAACGCATCGGGGCGGAGGTGGAACCGGTTCTTTCCGTCGTTCAGGAAAAGCAGAGGGCCGGAGCCGCGGAGCACCACGGCATCTTGCACGCCGATGTTGCGCCAATCCAGGAACAGGGCGCCGGAGGTGTCGTCCAACAGATCGAGGCCGGAGCTTTGGGAGATATCTTCGAAGCGCCCGCCCTCCATGTTTTTGTACAGGCGGTTGGGCAAGCCTCCCGGCTGGCACACGTAGATTTCGTCAAGACCGTCGTTATCCAGATCCGCCGCCGAAATGCCGTTGCTGCCATAGATATCGATGCCTGTAGCGGGATCGAGCCGCGCCCGCCAATAAGGAATTCCCTTGCATAACTGCTCACGGAAGGAAGGGCAGTCACGAAACATGTGCGAGGAGACATCTGTGAACCAAAGACGATCGGCGGTAGTCAGGGTTTCCTGGTCCAGTACAAGTTGCCGCGGTTGGCCATCCGCAATCCTCAGGAGAGCCTGACCTGTTCGATAATGCGGCTTGCCGCGAAAACGGCTGCTGATTTCGTATCGGACCTTGTCTTCAGGAAGGACGAAGAACCGGGCCGCCGTAATTTCGCCGAGCGCGGAAAGCCAAGGCTCGCCCTGGCTGCCGAAGTGGGCCAGGGACACATCGGCGGATGCGCCGCGATACTCAACCCTTTCCGGAGTTACCGGGAGTGTGCCGGCCAGCAATTTCCGTGTGAGTGCGGCCTCCCATTCCATCGCGGACTTCTCGGCGGGGAACTCATCCCCGCCTGGCATTGCGAACTTGAGCATCGAAGCATACGGTGCGGCTGTACGCATCCGGACGGGGAATGGAGTGGCGGCGTGCGCGCGAGGCGTATAAAACCCGAGCGCCGCCGCCGCGCCGAGGAAGGTACGCCGGCTGGTCACGGCTTCTCCTGGCCCATTCCAGTTCTTGGCATCGCGAGTAACTCTTCATGACGGGCGCGCTGCCGCGAAGCTTTTTCCGATTGGTTGAGCCTGTCATAAACGCGCGCCAGACGGAACGGGATAGAAGGCTCGGACGGGTTCAGCTTCGCGCTGATCTCCAGTTCCGCGGCGGCGCCCGAGTAATCACGCCTGCGGCTAAGCAAGTCCGCCAAGTCCGCGTGCAGTTCCCAAATCGCTCCGTTTTTTCTGATAGCATCCCGAAGCAGAGGCTCCACCTGGTCTGGCGTGCCGCCGTCTTGCATGAGCGCCTTCGCCACAAGAAAGCTGCCCAGGTAGCCATCCGGATGCCTGCGCCGGAACTGTTCGAAATGCGATTGAATTTCGGGCAGAGAGTCCCCTGGTTGATCAAGCATTTTACTGAGGAACACGTAAGGCTGCTCCGTGTCGGGCGACAGGCCGATGGTTTTCAGAAAAGCATTAATCGCTTCGGGAAAGCGGCGCAGTCCATAATAAGCTACCCCCAGGGCGAGCCGTATCTGGGGACTGGCCGGATGGGCCTTGGCGGACGTTTCCAGTACCGCGGCCGCTTCCGCGAACCCCTCTGAGCGGAATAGAGCCTGGGCTAAATCGAAGGAGAATTCCTCGTCCCCGGGAGCCAAGCGCACCGCCGCGCGGAACTCCTCCACGGCGCGCGCAGGCTGCTTCTCTGCGTCATACGCCTGGCCCAGGAAGTGGTGGAGCGCGGGCCGGTCCTTTCGAGCGATTGCGGCTTGGGCGGTCTCAATGGCGCTGGCGGGGTTGCCGGCTTGCAAGTACAATTTTGCCGCGCGAAAAAGCGCCTCATCGTCAGACTGCGGGGTAGCGGCAAACCGCCGTTCAAAGCCGGCGGCTTTCCCGGGATCACCGGCTCCCGTGTAAAACATGGCAAGTGCATGCTCAATAGCTGGGTTGTCCGGCTCTAACTGTTCTGCCCGGCGCGCCGCTTCGAGAGCAGCCTCTTTTCGATCCGATTTGAGATAAACCTGCGCCAGCGCGGCCCAGACCACCGCATTCCCGGGCTGCTGGTTTGACGCTGACTCGAGCAAGGCCCGGGCTGAAACCAAGTCTCCACGGTTAAGCGCCAGCAAACCGTCACGAAGTCCGCCATCGAAAACGCTTTGGAGAAGAATCGCCAGAACGATTACCGGCACACTCACATTGTACGGGAACAGTTAGACACAGGGGACCTCAAGTACTGTCAACGCCAAGTAGAAAAGTCCTAATCTCCGCCAAGTAGAAAGGTCCTGTTTCGGGGTTTGGTTTGGGAGAGAGGGGTTAAGTTGAATACGATGTTTTGGGGAGGTCGCGCTTCC
>JALYXI010000388.1 GCA_030947245.1 Acidobacteriota bacterium | reverse complement strand
GGAACTCGACTTGGAGGACTTGCGCACCAGCCTGGACGACAATGGGCAGCCTGAGGAAACAGCCTAAAGACGGCACCACGTTCGGGGAAATTGCCCGCAGGCACTTCTTCCGATAGCCACTTCTCCGCACCGGAAGTGATAAGATTTCCAGCACTGCTCCGAAGTGCTTCCGGCGACTGCACGGGGCGATGCTTCTTCACTTGAGAGAGGGTCAGGTTATGCAAAAACTTTGTCTACGCAGTTTCGTGTTGGTGTTCACCATACTGACTGCAACGTATCAGATACGCGCCCAAGTCTTATATGGTTCGCTCACCGGCAATGTAACGGAGGGAACCGGCAATTCCGTGCCGAACGCGAAGGTGGAGGCGGTGAACGTCGATACCGGATTCTCGCGCCAGGGTGTCACCGATGAGCGCGGCGTTTACCTGATCGGCGACCTGCAGCAGGGCAATTACCGGGTTACGGTGTCCGCTCCTTCGTTCGGCGCCGTGATTCAGAACAATGTCACGGTGGATGCCAACAACGTGCGGCGCATAGACGCGCAACTGCAACTGGCGCAGGTAAACCAGAGCGTTACCATCAATGCCGCCGAGGTGACCCTGCAAACCGATCGCGCGGATGTGAACAATCAGCTACGCTCGTCGCAATTGACGGATCTTCCGCTGATCAATTCGCAAGGGAGGAACTTCCAGGCACTGTTTAAGATTCTGCCCGGCTTTACGCCGCCGGTGGAGGTGCACTCCGATGCGGGGAATCCGCAGCGGTCCATGGCGACCCAGGCCAACGGAATGCCGCAATCCAGCAACACCACGCGCCTCGATGGAGCGACCATCAGCTACCCGTGGCTGCCCCGCTTAGTGGCGTATCTTCCGCCCGTAGAGGCCATTGAAACAGTCAATCTGGTCACCAACAGCTTCGACGCGGAACAAGGGATGGCGGGGGGCGCGGCGGTAAACGTGGCCATCAAATCCGGCACAAACGCCTTCCATGGAGCGGGCTGGGAATTTCATACGAACAGTGCCTTGAAGGCGCGGAACTACTTCTACTGCCTGTATTCGTGCCCGGGAGATCCGAACCGCGCCCCTAAGAATTTAAACAATCAATTCGGCGGCTTGATCGGCGGCCCTATCAAAAAGAACAAGCTTTTCTTTTTTTCGGATTGGGAGCGAACCACGCGCAGACAAGCTGCCTCGGCGCTACGAACCGTGCCCACTGCGGCGCTCAGAAGCGGCGACTTCAATGGAACAGGTACAACCGTCTATGACCCGCGCACGGGCAACGCGGATGGCACTGGACGCGCTCCTTTCCCGAATAACACCATTCCCGCTGACCGCATCGACCCGGCCTCCTCAACCCTTGCCGCTTTGATTCCGCAGCCCAATCAGAGCGTGTTCCCGAATAATTACCTCGCCATTGGCGGCTATAGCCTCACGCGCGACAACGTCGATTTCAAAGTGAATTACATTCCCTCGGACAAGGCCCAGGTTTTCGCTCGCTATAGCTTTTCGCCAACGCTGATTTTCGATCCGCCCTCCCTGGGCGCGGCTGGCGGAGACGCCACCAATGGGGGCCAGCCGGGCCGCGCGCCGGGGTTGATTCAAAGCGCAGGTGTGGGTGGAACGTATACGCTGACGCCCACGATTCTATTCGATGCGAATGTCGGGTATACAAGGCTCCGGCTTTCGGCGGAGAACGTGGATATCGGGACCAACTACGGCCTTACGGTTCTGAAGATTCCCGGCACAAATGGGCCGGAGCGCCTGCAGGGCGGTATTCCGCGGTTCACCTTCACAACGTTTTCCAGCCTCGGCAATCCGAACGTCTCCAACCCTTTTCTTTTCCGCGATCCGCAATACGTCACGTCGGAAAATCTGAGCTGGATTCGCGGCGCGCACTCACTGCGCTTTGGTTTTGAATATTCGAAATACGACATCAATCATTACCAGCCCCAGGCTTCAAACGGCCCCAGGGGCGGGTTCAATTTCAGCGGCGGATTGACATCGCTCAATGGCGGGTCAGGGACCACGCAGTACAACAGCTTCGCCGATTTCCTGCTCGGGTTGCCGTTCACGATGGGGAAAGACATTCAGTATGAAAATCCGGCGACTGTGCGCATGGGCTCGTTCGGCTTCTATGCCCGGGATAGCTGGCAAATCAATCGCAAACTGACCGTCAATTATGGCGTCCGGTACGAGTATTACGCAGCCCCCACCCGCGACCATTTCGAAGCCGAGCGGTATGACCCGAATACCGATAAGGTGTACCGCGGCGGCTACGATGTCGGCTTGGGGCAGCTTGCGCCTCGGTTGGGCATTGCGTACCGCCTGAATGAAAAGACAGTGATTCGCGCCGGCGCCGGCATCAGCATAGATCCCAATTCCTTCCGGTATCTGCGGGATGCCTACCCGGCCACCATCTCTTCACAATTCTCGGGAGGCACCAGTTATCAGGCTGCCGGAACTCTGCGAGTAGGAATCCCGGAGGTCGCCGGTCCGGATCTGAATCAAAGCGTGTTCTCTCTGCCGGCCGCGGTCGGGACCACGACGTTTCCCCAGAAGTTCAATCGCGGGTACATCGAATCCTACAACCTGACCGTGCAGCGTGATGCGGGCGCGGGCTTCAACGTCCAGGCTGCCTATGTGGGAAGCCGGTCGATCCGGCAAACAGTCATTCAGAACATCAATGCCGCGGGACCGGGCGGCGGGAACGCGGGACGCGCGCTCTATCCGTCATTCGGACGCATTTCCGATATCCGGGACTTCGTTCCCTTCAACTCGGCCTATTACAACAGCCTTCAAACGCAAGTAACCCGCCGCGTCGGACGATCTCTCATCGGTGTATCGTACACGCTTTCCCGAACGGTCGATTACGCGGACGATACAGACAGCGGGCTGACCTGGAATTGGGTGCCTATGCTGCGGCGCAACAGAGCGGTGGCGGGTTTCGACCGCACGCACAACTTGCAGGTTTACGGAAATTACCAGCTTCCGTTTGGAAGAGGTGAAAAGTACCTGACGCACGGTTTCGCGGCGGCGGTTGCGGGCGGTTGGCAGACTAATTGGATCATGAGCCGCACCAGCGGCCTGCCGTTCACAGTAACCACGTCCGGAACCTCCGTGAATGCTCCGGGAAACACCCAGACGCCCGACCAGGTGCTTTCCACAGTACAAATTCTGGGCGGCCACGGCTTGGGACAGCCCTACTTCGACCCGTTAGCATTTACGCCGGTAACGGCAGTACGCTTCGGCAATGTGGGCCGCAACACACTTCGCGGGCCTGGGTTCTTCAATCTGGACGCAAGTCTGTTCCGCGACTTCAGCCTGACCGAGCGGTTCAAATTGCAGTTCCGCACGGAAGTCTTCGGACTGACCAATACGCCGCAATTCCTGAACCCCGGCGCGACAGTATCTTCGGCAACGCGAAACGCGGACGGTAGCATCCGCGCGCTGAACGGTTACGGTGAAATCACCTCCGCCACCGGCGAGCGGACGCTTCGCTTCGCGCTCAGATTTTCGTTCTAAAGTACGGCATGGCTTTCCGGTTAGTAAGGCGGCGGTAGAAGGGTGAATTCATACCGGACCGGATCCAGATGGCGCGCGCGGAGTTGGGCGGCGCAGTCCCCCGACGAGGCGCCAATTGCTTCGATGATGCGAAGCGGCAGTGTTTCAGGTGTGTAAAGCTCAAGCGCGATCCATTTCCCGGTGAGTGCGGCGCGGTCCCGCAAGGAGAGTGCGTCTAACGGTTGGCCAATCACGCGCTTCAATAGCGGTTTAGATCCTGGAGGAGAGCCTGCATGCCTTTCTTGCGGTAAAGGTCCGTCAGGCGCTGTTCCTCCGGCGAGGGTGGAACCAGTTTGCCCAAGTGCGACGCGCCCAACGCATCGCGTGTAGGAACCCAAGCGGTTCCGTCGCTGAATTCCACTTGGCTGACGAAGCCTGTCATGCTCTGGATGTCGACCGGCTGATTGGGCCCGCGTGAAAACCGAAGCGTGGTGTCCTGAAGCAATTCGCCGTGCTGCCCCGGAGGCAGATAAAGATCGCTTTCGGCGGAGGGAACAGAACCCGCAAGAAATTCCCGCCCCTCGCGATCTTTCAAAATCCAGCCGATTTCGACATATTTCACGGCCCGGCCAGACTGATTGCCGACCTTGATACGGGCATCCCGTGCTTCGTTACCGGCGATTTCGGCCCAGCCTTCATTTAGCGAAACGGGCGCCGTCGGCAAGTTCATGAAAGCGAACTGAGCGATATGATCCGGGCGCGCAGCGGCAGAGACCGCGCGGCCGCCCCGATTCACTTGTACGTCAACGGCGGGCCTTTCCGATTGCCGGGTAAGGCTTTCCAGGATCTCCTGTTGCAGCCCGCCCACGCCCCGGGAAGCAAGGATTCTCTGGAGGTATTTGCGGTCTCGCTGATTCTGCATCTCCCAGAACGTCATGGTGCGGCGCGAATTCAGC
>JALYXI010000341.1 GCA_030947245.1 Acidobacteriota bacterium | reverse complement strand
CTCTGGTTGGATTATGGATTCCGTGTCTGCGGATGTTGAATGGATCTATGGCGCCCTCACGATTAAACCCACCGTGGAAGGAGAAAGCGACCCGGTAGTGCATGTTTTTAGCAATTGTGCGAGTTGTTACGGAGAAACTATCGGGCAGGCCCACGGGGTAAGCAAGTGAAGTAATAGACCCGCCAAGGCGTTCTTCAAGTATCCGCTTGGAGAGCGATAGCTCGTCTGTTTGCTCCTGTTCGGATGTCCTGCTGAGAATCTGATGAGTATGAGTATGTGAACCGATTGCCATGCCACCCCGGACCATCTCGGCGATTTCCTCCCATGTAGCGAAAAGCCGGTCCTTAGCGCTGCAGCGCTCCACATGGCACTGCGCGGCCAAATCATCCAGAAAAAGCTCACCAGATGAGGCAGGAAGGCTCTTGTATAGTGCCAGCGCCGCCTCAATAACGGGCCGACGATTTGAGTGCGAAAGCTCGAAAGTGCGTTCAGGCGAACCCGGGAGATGGATCGTGCCAGTGTTGGCCTGCTGAATCAAATACGCGATCTCATCCCACCATGGAATCAGGCTTGTACCTATGAACTGGGTAGGAAGAAAAAATACGCCTTGAACTCCGTGAGAACGCAGAATGGGAAAGGCAAGGTCGTAATTATCCCGATACCCATCGTCGAAAGTTAAGAGCACACGGGTGTGGCGTAATGGTGTTCTCTTTTCAGCAATCTCTATCGCTTCTTCGAGGTTGATGAGTTCCACGCGCCTTTTTAAGTAACGCACCTGTTCATTGAGCGTTTCCGCTGAAGTCGAGAACACTTGCGCATCGTAAAGCGTCTCTTCCGGATTGCCAATGCGATGATAATTGAGCACCAATAACTGAGGCTTGGTTGGTAAAAGGTCCAGAACTCGTAGGAAACCAGTATATGAGGCCAGTTTCGATAGCAGGTCCCGCTTACCCTTCATCATGGAAGTCCTATTATAAACTTTCGCCAAATATTCTCCGCTGCTGCGCTATGCTGTTTTAGATTGCGTTTTCGTGGTATCACAGACCGGATAGATAGATGGATCGGCGCCGAGTTCGAAGAGACCCTTTTCTACAATTATTCGGGCGATGCACGGTCCAGCATTAAGCCCCCGGACAATGTTCGCATTGAGCCGCTTGCTCCCGAGCATGCTGCACTTCTCGGCAGCTTGCCGGGTTCGGAATCGCAATTAGCTCCGCTGCGGTTCAAGAATGGCGATGTTTGTTACGTGGCCTATCTAGACGACCGGCTGGTTCACTACTCTTGGGTGAGGCGCTCCGGTATTCAAGAAATTCCGGAAGCGGATTTACAGGAAGCAGTTTTGCCTGGTCAGTTCTGGATCTATCATTGCTGGACTGCGAGTGAAGCTCGGGGCCGGAAAATTTATCCCTCTGTACTTACCCGAATCATTAATGATCATTTCCAGAGTGGATTTAGCTTGGCGCGGATCTATACCAGCAGAAAGAATGTCGCCTCGCAAAGCGGAATCCAGTACGCAGGTTTCCGTCTGACATCCACAACCAGCGCCTTTCGGCTTGGATCCAGACACTGGAAAATGGGCCGAGCTCATAATGTGTGAGAAGCAAAGTTACAGGCCGCAATCGGAGCAGCTCACGGCGAACCCATTTACCGCGAACCACCTTCCGGGGCTTGACGGGCTTCGCGCGATCTCCGTAATCGTTGTGGTTGTAAGCCACTATTTCCCTGAGCCTTGGATGCCGGATGGGCAGTTGGCGTGTTGGTCTTTTTTGTTTTAAGTGGATTACTTATCACTCTGCTCCTTTTGAAAAGCTTCCCGAACAGGCACAATGTCAATAAAAGAGTTCTACCTAATACGGGCGCGTCGCATTCTCCCCGCTTTTTATCTCTCTTGCATTCTTGCGATCTCCCTCGGACTGATCAGGGGTTTAGGTTTTCACTGGCACGAACTGCTTGCCGCATCTGCATTCGTAAGTAACTACTTGTACGCAATCATGGGCCAGGAACCAAATACTTTGGTCGGCGTCACATGGTCTCTGAGAGTGTGGAGGAGCAGTTCTATATGTTTTGGCCTGGAATCTTATTTGTTTTCCGCCGCAAGTTACGGCGCCTGTCCAAGAGCAGACGCCATACTCATCCGAGCTTTGGTGGCGCCTTCCATTCACTTTGGATCAGTGTGGTGGCGCAGGGTTGCAACCTTTCCCGCGATGATTTTAATCGCTGCGGCGCTCACCATTTCCGCCGTGCTGAGCAATATGATGCGCCTTCAGTTGCGTGCCGGACCGGGCTTTACGACCAGTGCAATCCTGGCTGCAATTCTGATCATCCAATGCGTTGCCGCTCCACCAGCGTTGCTTCAATCCAGCGTTGGCTTGGTCAACTCTCCTGGTCGATATATCTCTACCACAACATCGGCTCTTAATGATTACGGATCTGGTTCTCCCTCACTCGAAACTCAGAATCACTCTTCCGGTTGCCATAGCGCTCACGCTAACGATTTCGGCCATCTCTTACTATGGCGTCGAGCAACCCCTGCGACGGCGCAGATCCACGAAGGCCTCATCGCACTTGGCAAACAATCATTAGATCCCACCCTCAGGCGTCCACCTTGCCGTGACCGCCTCCATCGTGCTCACGGCTGGAGCTTCGCTTTCCAGGGTCATAATATGTGAGAAACAGACTTACTAATAGGCACCTATATAAAAGCTGGTATTATGGGGTTTGTTGTACGTTACCTGAAGCCTGAAATCTAACCCAGTCTCACTCGCCTAATCGTTAAATCTGATGCATTGCCTTTCAATCCGATGCCGTCTGCTTTAAATTCCCGATGGCGGGTAGCGTTTGTTGGAACCGGAGGCATCGCAACGGCGCATGCTGCCGCGCTCAAGACTCTTCCCAACGTTGACCTTGTGGCGGTTTGCGATCTTAGCGAACCACGGGCCCGTGAATTCCAGAAAACATGGAGCGTTCCTGAAACATTTCAGGATCTTGGCGCCATGCTGGAACGAGTGTCGCCGGACGCGGTTCATGTATTGTTGCCGCCGGCTGCCCATGCGAAAGCGGCCGAGATATGTCTTGCAGCGGGAAGTCACGTCTTCGTTGAAAAGCCTTTCTGCATCTCCATTGATGAATGCCGCCGTGTGCAAAAGGTTGCCGAGCAGAACGGGCGCCAGATTGGCATCAATCATAATTTGACGTTTATGCCAGGTCTGCTCAAGGTCACTGATGCCATCCGGCAATATCGTCTTGGGGCTGTCGAGCATGTCACGGTCATGTACAGCCTCCCCATGCCGGGAATCACGACTGGTCCCCATGCGCACTGGATGTTCGAGAACCCGGGCAATATCATCTTCGAACTGGGATCACATCCACTCTCGGCCATCTACCGTTATCTAGGCGCAGGTATCGACGTGCGCACCGCCGTTTCTGGCGAGATGACGCTGACCAACGGCCAGCAGTTTTACAGGAATTGGCAGAGTTCGCTAGTTTGCCAGCGGGGCACCGCGCAACTGCTGCTGGCGGTAGGCAAGCCATACTACAACATCTGGTTTCACATCCTGGGTGAGGACGGAGAAGCATTCATCGATGTACGGCGAGCCACGGTGCGGATATCTGGAAATACTCCTTACCTGAGAACCGATCACTTGGTGGACGGCTCCAAGACGGCCTGGTCGATTTTTAGACAAAGTTTATCTAATTTCCAGGCGTACTCGTTAGGGGCGATCGGAATTACGCCCGCTCCATCCTGGCAACAGACTGCAATGGCGTCCAGTTGCGCTGCTTTCCACGACGCAGTCAGCGCCGGCAAGCCCGCCCCTGTGGGTGCTGTGGAAGGGACCGCTGTGGTGGAAATGTGCGAAGCGATGGCGCGTGGTGCCTCGACTGCCAACTCGAATTCTGAAATGCGCGAAGGTGTCACGCATGGATAATGTCGTCGTCATTGGCGGCTCCGGTTTCATCGGCAAAGCGCTAGTAGCGCAGTTGGAGAAAAAGGATCTTTCGGTAATGGTGGTCAGCCGCTCTGCCGGGGGCCGCCCTAATACGCCGGGCGTTCAGTATCGCAGTGGGGATGTAACGGACGCCGGATGCATGCTGGAGTTGCTGAAAGGCGCCACCGTCGTCTATGACCTTTCTACTAATCTTGGCGCCACCTGGGAAGAATGTGAGCGCTACTGCGTGGGAGGAGCCCGCAATGTAGCCCAGGCCTGTCTCAAGCACGGGGTTTCGCGCTTGATTTATACCAGCTCCATTTCTGCGTTGTATATGGGCGCAGGCGGGACCATGGACGAGACCGCCGGACCTGATCCCAATCCCCTTAAACGGGGCTTTTATCCTCGCTCCAAGATTTTTGCCGAACGGCTCCTGCTTGAGATGCACGCCAAAGAAGGGCTTCCAGTCGTGATTTTCCGGCCGGGAGTTGTTTTAGGGATTGGGGGCGCACTGGTGCACGGAGCTTTAGGCGACCGCCAGTCTCCCACCTGCATTACGGGCTATGGCAATGGAAAGCACCGGTTACCGTGCGTACTGGTGGAGGATGTGGCAAGCGCGCTGGTACTTGCCAAAGATGCGCCCGCTATTGAAGGACTCACTTTCAACCTGGCCGGGGATGTGCGTCCAACCGCGGCCGAATATGTAGCCTTGCTCCGCGAGCGCACCAAGCGGGATTTCCGTTATTACTCGCGAAGTGTCTGGAGTATGGGCTTGGCCGAATGGTCTCGATGGGCCTTAAAAGCTCTGGCTAGGAAATCGGACAATAGCGCGGTTCCCTATCGCGATACCAAAAGCGTCGCTATGGCAACCGATCTGGACTGCTCACTCGCAAAACGCCTACTTGGCTGGAAACCCGTGGCGGACCGCGACGAGTTCATTCGTCGTGCAATCGATTGTAACGTGCGGCCTATTCTTCCAGGCGACCTGCGAAATGCCTAGGATACTGCTGAACAGTTCCTGGGCGACTGCGGATTGCAGGCGAAAGCGCCGGCCTCAGCACAAAACGTGATCGGGGGCAGCCGACTAGGTTCATTGAACCTGCGCCGGCTTTTACAACACACCGTAGTACGCAATACAATCCTGCTGTACGTTGTGCAGTTTAGCGGATATGCGCTCCCACTGATCTCATTACCGTACCTGTCGCGCGTGCTTTCCACGGAGAAATTCGGCTTAATTGCATTCGCACAAACGTTTATCTGGTATTTCCTGGCCTTTACCGAATACGGGTTCAATTTGACGGCGACCCGTTCCATTGCCGTGATGCGAGATCAACCGGAAGAGCTCACGCGGATCTTCAGTGCCGTTATGATGGCCAAGTTTCTGTTGACAGTGGTAGGGTTTGGCCTCTTTTGTGTTACGGTTTTGGCGGTCCCGTCGCTGCGGCCAAACTGGGTTCTGTATTTGATCGCCTTTGTAACGGTGATTGCGAATCTGCTGTTTCCATTGTGGTTGTTTCAGGGTCTGCAAACGATGCAGCACGTAGCGATTCGCGATGTCGCGGCGAAGTTACTGTCCCTGGTCCTGCTGTTTGTGTTCGTGCACGGTGACGGAGATTACCTCATCGCCGCCGCCGCCCAATCCGGAGGGTTGCTGCTGGCCGGCATAGCGGGGCTGGTGACGGCACTGCAAAAGTCCGG
>JALYXI010000377.1 GCA_030947245.1 Acidobacteriota bacterium | reverse complement strand
CCTGACACCCTGTCTATGGAGTGGGGCTTTTCTCCCGATACCATCGAACTGCTGAAGGCCAAAGGACACCAGATCCGGCCTGTGGCATTCATCGGGGAAGTGGCCGCTATTAAGTGGGATGGCACGTTCCTCGAAGGCGCCGCGGACGGGCGCGTGGAAGCGACCGCCAAGGGATACTAGGAAGCTCTGAATGGAACACGCCCTTTCTTCGCACGTGATCGTCCAAGAACGCCTGAACATCGGTTGGCTTCAAAAAGTGCAGCAGGCCGGCATCCCGGCAGTGGAAATCTTTTGCGCGCGGCAGCATCTGGATTACCGCGATAAGGCGCAGGTGCGGGAGCTCGGTCACTGGTTTCGCGATAACGACCTGAAGCTCCATTCCTTGCATTCGCCCAT
Organism: Acidobacteriota bacterium; assembly: GCA_030947245.1. Classification (GTDB taxonomy): domain Bacteria; phylum Acidobacteriota; class Terriglobia; order Bryobacterales; family Bryobacteraceae; genus JALYXI01. The sequence continues at coordinate 4,143 of JALYXI010000377.1, read as the reverse complement.
GTACAGCGACGAATACTGGGGCCGCACCGGACCCGACGCCGTCATCAATATCACGGAACGCGCCAAAGCCGAACGCATCCGCATAGTGGATGAAATCAAGCGCGCGATCGAAGTCGCGGAAATGGCGCCGTTCCGGTACCTCATCCAGCACATGGGCGTTCTGGACGAGGAGTATAGCGATTACAAAATGGAAGCGGCATTCTCATCGCTCGAAGAACTCAGCATCTTCGCCCACCAGCGCGGTGTCGACATTCTGCTTGAAAACATCCCGAATGAGTTGTCCACAGCAGAGCGCCTGCAGCAATTTCTGGCAATGACACACCTGGACCTGAACTTCGTTTTCGACATAGGGCACGCCCATCTTGGCGCTGGCGTGGAGCATGAGTTTGAAGTGATGAAAAATCGCATCCGCAGTCTCCACGTGCATGACAACGACGGCAAGGAAGACAAACACCTGTTTCCACTCTTGTCGAAGGGTGGAACCATCGATTGGCCACGCGCCATGGAACTGCTCCGCAGCCGGGAAAATCAATATCCGTTGCTGCTGGAACTGAAAGAAAGCCCGGATTTCCCGAATGCACTGGAAGTTGTGCCCGAGGTTTTCGAAAGGCTGGAAGAGGCTTAGATCGAATCGAACCGCTACCGGCCAGGCCTGAAGCGGAAGTGTACCAGCATCTCGCTCGCGACGGCTTTGTCATTCATGCGCGCGGGTTGAAACACCCATCTGGAGGCCGCATTCCGTGCAAGAGTATCGAATTCAGTCTTCCGGCCCGGCGGCAACACCTGGCCTTGCGTTACCCGGCCGGATTTTGCAATTCGGATTCTCAAATCGACGTCAACCGGCTGGCTTAAACCGCGGCTGATTGCTGCCGGTACCGTAAGCGGGGGTTGGGTTACCGGGCGCGCTGGAACGAAGCCATCCTCGTACACGCCGTGCCCCGATTTAGAAACGAGGGGAATGCCGCGCATCGCTCTGCGGAACCGTGAACGAGGAAGCGGCTGAAATGAAATCTCCGCTCCGGCGGAGCGCGACGAGGAAGGCGCCGCCTCCGGCCGCCTCGGAGGGACTGCCGTAGCCGCCGGAGGCTCACGAGTTGGTTTGCCGTCAGCATGGCCCGTGGCACTCTCAGGGACCGGAGAAGATTCCGGCGCTTTTAGCGAAGCCGCTGGCGCCGCCGTTGCTTTGCCCGTTGTGCTGCCGGCGGGCTGCACTCCGGTATGCTTCCGCGAATACATGACGCCAAAGACAAGCACGGCCGAAAGAGCACCCATCGCGACCGCCGCGAGTTGCCTGTTCCGGGTACGCCGTCCCTGGAGCGCTGGCCGGGGCACCGGAACCTCCCTGGCCGTTTCTTCCGATACCGCCTCAGTTGGCCCGCGGTCTTCGCGTGCCAACGCCTTGCTGTCGAATGGGAACAACTCAGAACTTTTGCCGTCGTCCGCGCCGGCCGCCTTAAAAAATAGCGAGGCCATCGGAGCGGATTCCTGGTCCAGTTGAATCAGCAAAATCAGCGGGACGCCCAAGGCGTCAGTCAGGTATCTGCTGATCCCGAAATCGTTCTCGTCATCGGCGGGCACGAAGCCGTAAGGATGGCTCCGGAAACAGCCCACAATTGTGGCCTTCTCGCGATGTGGTGAGACTCGCGCCTCGAAATCCACGACCTGAATCATCTTCCGATTGCTTCGATTCCCTATTAGCAGGCCGCTTAATAACTCTCCCGGCTGGCACTCCACGTAAGCCCGGAGCCGCTCAACGAGATCCAAACTAAGCTCAATCGCAATCGCGCTTTCTCCGGGTTCCCAGCGGTATGTTGAATGACCCTCCATATTCGTCAGTGTACGGCCACTCCGGCCACACGGAACTCTAGCGATATAATCTGCATGAATGAAGTATCGCTGGCTTCTCCCCCTTCTCCTTACCTCTGCCGTTCTCGTCCCCCTTTACGCCCAAACCAAAGTGACTTCCGTGGAGGGCATCACGGAATATCGTCTGGACAACGGCCTAAGACTCCTGCTATTTCCTGATCCCAGCAAAAACACCATTACGGTCAATATCACCGTTCTGGTGGGTTCGCGCAACGAGAATTACGGCGAAAGCGGAATGGCGCATCTTTTGGAACACATGGTTTTCAAAGGGACGCCGAAACATCCCGACATCCCGAAGGAACTGGCCAACCACGGCGCCCGCCCGAACGGGAGCACCTGGTTTGACCGCACGAACTATTTCGAAATCTTCTCTGCGACCGATGAGAACCTTCGATGGGCGCTCGATCTGGAAGCGGACCGCCTCATCAACTCTCATGTCGCGAAAAAGGATCTGGACAGTGAGATGACCGTGGTCCGGAATGAGTTCGAATCGGGAGAAAATAGCCCGCAGCGCGTGCTGCTGCAGCGCGCCATGGCCACTGCTTATGAGTGGCATAATTACGGCAAAGAAACCATCGGCTCCAAAGCGGATCTGGAACACGTTCCCATCGATCGCCTGCAGGCGTTCTATCACAACTATTACCAGCCTGACAACGCCGTGCTTCTGGTGGCGGGCAAGATCGATGAGCCGAAGGCCCTGCAACTGGTGAATGAGATCTTCGGCAAGATTCCCCGACCTGCCCGCAAGCTGCAAACCACATATACTCTCGACCCTGTCCAGGATGGCGAGCGCACCGTAATCGTTCGCCGCGTGGGCGACGTGCAGTTGATCGACGCGGTTTACCACACTCCCGATGGAAGCAATCCCGATACCGCCGCCCTCGATGTATTGGCCGACCTGATGGAGCGCGCTCCTTCCGGACGTCTGTACCAGGCCCTGGTGGAAACCAAGAAGGCGGCTTCCGTAACGGCCTTTCAGTTTCAACTGAAAGAGCCGGGCGTCATTGTCTTCGGAGCCACTGTCCGTAAGGAATCGAATTTGGAAGACGCGCGCGATACCTTGCTCAAGACCGTCGAGGGTTTCACAACCAAGCCGCCCACCGAGGAAGAAGTGGCGCGGTCAAAATCCGAACTGCTCAAACGTATCGACCTGGAGCTGAACAATAGTGAACGCATCGGCCTCGCGCTCAGCGAACCCATCAGCGCCGGCGATTGGCGTTTATTCTTTCTCCACCGCGACCGGATCAAACAGGTCACGCCCAAAGACGTACAGCGCGTCGCCGTCGCTTATCTGAAGTCTTCAAATCGCACCCTCGCGATGTTTGAGCCCACGGCGAAGCCCGATCGCAGCGAAATTCCCCCACCCACGGACTTGGTCAGCGTACTCAAAGATTACAAGGGAGGCGAGGCGGTTGCCGCGGGCGAAGCTTTCGACCCGTCCACCGTAAACATCGACCAACGTAGCGTACGCGGCGCTTTCGGCAATGGCATGAAGCTGGTGATGCTGCCGAAAAAGACGCGTGGCAACAAAGTGAACGTACTGATCACGCTCCACCTGGGCGATCTTGAGAGCTTGAAAGGCAAGGACAGCGCGTCCAGTCTGGCCGCCAGTATGCTGATGCGCGGTACCGCCAAACACACCCGGCAGCAGATCAACGACGAATTGAATCGTCTGAAGGCTACCGTCAATGTCTTTGGTGGCCCCACCTCCGCCCGCGTCACCATCGAAACCACCCGGCAGAACCTGCCCGAAGTGATCAAGCTTGCCGCGGAGATCCTTAAGGAGCCCGCCTTCCCCGCAAGCGAATTCGACCAGTTGAAAGCGCAACGGCTGGCACAGGCCGAAAGCATGCGGACGGAGCCGCAGGTTATCGCCATGCCGACGCTCAGTCAGCACTTAAGCCCCTATCCTCTGGGCGACCCCCGGCACGTGATGACGCCCGATGAAACGATCGCCGCGGTGAAAGGAACAACCCTTCCCGATGCACAGGCGTTCTACCGGGATTTCTATGGCGGCTCCTATGCGGAAATGGTGCTGGTTGGCGATTTCGATCCCGAGCAGATTCAAAAAACCAACTCCGATCTGTTCGGCTCCTGGAAGAGTCCGCGCCCCCACACGCGCGTGCCCCGGCCTTATCAAAAGGTGGACGCGCTGAATAAGTCCATCCAAACACCCGATAAAGCGAATGCATTTATAGCTATCGGCATGCCGGTAAAGATTACAGATGAAGACGCCGATTACCCCGCCCTGGTTCTGGGCAATTACATTCTTGGCAG
>JALYXI010000351.1 GCA_030947245.1 Acidobacteriota bacterium | reverse complement strand
GGTGTCCAGATCCTACGGCGTGGCGGATCGGCCGTGGATGCGGCTATTGCGGCCAACGCAGTCCTTGCCGTAATCGAACCGGATATGAACGGAATCGGCGGCGACCTCTTTACCCTTTATTGGGAATCGAAAAGCGGCAAGCTTACGGGTCTGAACGCGTCAGGCCCAGCACCCCGTGCGCTTACACCGGAGTTTCTGCACAAAGCGGGATACACGAAGATGGCAACCGAGGGCATCCATAGCGTCACGGTCCCCGGAGCTGTCGATGGATGGGCGAAGATGCACGCTCGCTACGGAAAGCTCCCGTGGAGAGAACTATTCCAGTACGCCATTGCCTATGCAGAGCAGGGGGTTCCTGTTCCTGAGGTCAATCAGGAAGCGTGGTCCGACCCGGTTGCAGTGAAAAAGATCAAGGCGAACCCTGAGTCTTCGCGCGTGTTTCTCCCGAAAGGCAAACCACCCCAGGTAGGAATGGTATTCCGAAATCCCGGCATGGCACGAGCGCTCCGGCTGGTCAGCGAAAAGGGACGAGACGCATTTTACAAAGGCGAGATCGCGGACGCAATTCTGAAAACATCCCAACAACTCGGTGGGACGATGACCGCCGATGACTTGGCCGGCTTCTCTTCGGAGTGGGTCAGCCCGATCTTCACGGACTACCGAGGGTGGCGTGTATACGAGCTTCCTCCGAACGGCCAAGGCATGGCGGCGCTGGAGATGCTGAACATCATGGAAACGTTTCCCGCGGTTCCGGGCATGCCTTTGGGCTCCGCGGAAATCCATAAGCGCATTGAGGCGATGAAGCTTGCCTACGCCGACCTTCAGCGCTACGATGCCGACCCGCGTGTCTCGCCTGTGCCGGCCGCTGCATTGACCTCTAAGGAATATGCTCGGAAGCGCGCATTGTTGATCGATGCTCACAAAGCAAGCTGCGGAGTTTCCGGCGGAGAACCGGTGAAAGGGGACACGGTATACCTCACCGTGGTCGACCGCGAAGGGAATATTGCAAGCTGGATTCAGAGTATTGCCGACAACTTCGGCTCCGGAGTCACTGTTGCCGGTATGGGTTTCATTCTTCAGAATCGCGGATGGGGATTTACGCTTGAGTCCAATCATCCGAACGTCCTGGCTGGAGGGAAACGTCCGTTCCATACCATCATCCCGGCTTTCATGGAACGGGGCGATGAGCATATCGGGTTTGGAATCATGGGCGGCGCTAACCAACCGCTCGCTCACGCTCAGTTTGTCTCGAACATCGTCGATTACGGGATGAACCTGCAGGAAGCGCTTGAGGCGCCGCGGTTCACAAAGAAGACGGCAACCGGCTGCGATGTCTCCATTGAAGACCGGGTCCCCCTGCTTACCTTGCAGGAATTGTCCGAGCGCGGCCACGAAATTCGGATTCGCCGTCCCTACACGATGGAGATGGGCCGCGGCCAGGCAATTCTTCACAACTCGCGTACCGGGACCAACTACGCCGCATCCGACCCCAGAGCGGACGGCTTTGCAAGTCCCGAGCCAATCTCAGTGATGACCGGAAAGGAACAGATTTCAGGAACCCGGTGAGGAGAACTTCTTGCGGTCCAACATAGCCATTCCCCTATTCCTGAGCTTATGTGCTGCCGTCACACCGCCAGCCCGCGCTCAAGTGCTTTACGGTTCTTTTGTCGGCACGGTTACCGACCAGAGTGGAGCGGTGGTTCCGAACGCCCATGTCAAAGCGGTCAATCCCGCAACCGGTGAAATTCGCGAGACAACAGCGGATGAAGCAGGCCATTTCACCATCGGCAATGTCGTACCCGGAACCTATCGGGTGAATATCTCCGCCTCCGGATTCCGGCAAAGCAACAACACCGGCGTGGAAGCCACGGTCAATACGGTCTCCCGTGTGGATGTGCAGTTGGAAGTGGGAGCGGAAAACCAGCAGGTAACGGTCGCCGGCTCAGCCACGGCCCTTCAGACCGATAAGTCCGATGTGCATACCGATTTCAATCCGCGGGAATTGAGCAGTCTGCCGCTTCCTGCGTATCGAAATTACCAGAGCTTATACGCCTTGGTCCCCGGGGCGACTCCGCCGCAATTCCAAAATTCCGTGACCGACACTCCGCAACGCTCGCTGACTACCAACGTCAACGGAACCAACCGCAACAGTAACAATACCCGCGTGGATGGGGCTGGCAATACGTTTGTTTGGCTGCCGCATCATGTGGCCTACGTCGCTCCGGAAGAGACGATTGAGACCGTGAATATTACGACCAATAGCTTCGATGCGGAACAGGGCATGGCGGGCGGAGCGTCCGTGATCGTCGTAACGAAATCCGGAACCAACCAGATGCACGGCGTCGGGTTCGGCTTCTGGGACAATAACCATCTTCAAGCTAGAAACTATTTCTATTACGGAAAGGGCACGCCGTTCAGCTTACATAATATTGATGGCGGCACGCTGGGCGGACCGATCGTAAAGAACAAACTGTTCTTCTTTGGCAGTTGGGAGGGCACCTGGGAGCGGACGAGCTACTCCAGTTTGTTCACCGTACCCACTCAGGCGGAGCGGGATGGGAACTTCAGCGCTTACGGTACTGCCATTTTCGACCCCGCCACGGGAGATCCGGCCACGGGCAAAAATCGAACGGCGTTTCCGGGAAATGTCATCCCCCCAAATCGAATCAGCCCGATCGCACAAAAGTTGCAGAGCCTCATTCCTCTTCCCAATCAGCCGGGAACCAGCGCGAACTACTTTAACTCAGGAATTCAGGCGTTGAACCGAAACAACTTCGATTTCAAAATCGACTGGAATCGAACATCGGGCCACCACGTCTTCGCAAAATATAGCGCGATGACTGCCCTGGTCAATTGTTCCTTCGGGCTCGGCGCAGCAGGGGGTCCGGGGCTATGCAACGGAGGGCCAGGTACCGCGCCGACGCTGGTGCAGGTGCCTACCCTGGGCCATAGCTGGGTCATTTCGCCTACGGTCGTTCTTGACCAGGTTGTCGGCTTCAACCGCATGGGTCAACACGGAACGGACAGCTTCTTCGGGAAGAACATCGGCCTGGATCTCGGGATTCCCGGTACGAACGGCCCCGACCCCCGTCAAAGCGGTTTTCCGATTTTTAACATCACGGGATTCACCAGCCTGGGACAGACAGCGAACTGGATGCCGTTTTACCGCAACGACCAGAGTTTAACCACGAGCCACAATCTAAGCTGGACGCGCGGCTCACACGAATTTCGAGTTGGGTTCGACATGATCCACTACGAACTGAACCAATGGCAGCCGGAAGCGGGCTCCTATGGCCCGCGAGGCTTGCTCTCCTTCGACGGAGCAATTACCGCTCAGAACGGCGGAGCGTCTCCCAATCAGTACAATGCGTGGGCCGCATTTCTTCTGGGGCTCGACCAACAAGTAGGGAAGAGTTTGCAGAACATCAAGATGACCGCTCGCGAGTGGCAGTACGGCTGGTATGTCCGGGATCGTTG